>JAQZBM010000023.1 GCA_029238945.1 Clostridia bacterium | reverse complement strand
TCAATATTAAATTTTAAAATCCTTTATTATCTATAGTTTTGCGCTAAACAATTTATTGCTTCAGATACTCGCAACATATTTCTCTGTTTAAAATTGAATAAAGCACTGACTTATTTATTTTGTCTATTTATTGTAGCCATATTTTTCGAAGAATTCGTCTCTATAGTCCCCAAGTCTGTCTTCAGCTATAGCCTTTCGAATGTTAGCCATCAGATTTTGAAGGAATCTCAAGTTATGTATAGTAGTCAGCCTACCGCCTAAGATTTCTCCTGCTTTAATAAGATGCCTTATATATGCTCTTGAAAAATTCTTACATGCATAGCAGTCGCATTCTTCGTCCATTGGCAGGAAATCCTCGCTGTATTCGGCATTTCGCACTACAAGCTTTCCCTTTGAAGTCATAACAGTACCGTTTCTTGCGATTCTGGTAGGCAGCACACAGTCAAACATATCTATGCCTCTGATAGCTCCGTCCAATAGTGAATCCGGGCTTCCGACTCCCATAAGGTATCTGGGCTTATCCTTCGGCAGCTCCGGTACTGTATATTCGAGAACCTCATTCATAAGCTCCTTTGGCTCTCCCACGCTGAGACCTCCTACTGCGTAGCCCGGAAGTTCAACCTCTACAGTCCTTCTTGCACTTTCAATTCTTAAATCCTTATAGGTACCCCCTTGAACTATACCGAACAAAGCCTGCTTATCGGTGTTCTTGTGGGCTTCCTTACAGCGCTTCAGCCATCTTATGGTTCTCTCCATAGAGTTCTTTACATAATCATAATCAGCAGGATATGGAGCACACTCATCGAAGGCCATCATTATATCTGCACCTAGGGAATTCTCTATTTCCATAACAGATTCCGGTGTAAAGAAATGCTTTGAGCCATCAAGATGCGATCTGAATTCTACACCTTCTTCTCTAATTTTTCTAAGCTCATTTAAGCTAAAAACCTGAAATCCGCCGCTATCTGTCAGTATAGGTCTATCCCAATTCATGAAGCCATGCAGACCGCCTGCTTTTTCTACAAGCTTGTGCCCCGGTCTTATGTATAAATGATAGGTGTTGCTTAAAATTATCTGTGCCCCAATTTCCTTAAGTTCATCCGGAGTCATTGCTTTTACAGTAGCCTGAGTTCCTACAGGCATGAAGGCCGGAGTATCTATAACTCCGTGTGGTGTATGAACTCTTCCCAACCTTGCCCCTGTTTGCTTGCATTCCTTTATAAATTCGTACTTAACTGCCAAATAAATTACCTCCACCTTACTTTTCGGGCTATCATTCTAATTACATATAGCCCGAAATCTTTTCCTATGTTTATAAGCCACAAATATACATATTCAACATAAGCTTTTGTTTAATCATGTATTCTTATGGATACCTTCTCTATTACTCCATCCTTCATCTTTAATATTCGAATTCTTGAATTTAATATCTCAAACTCAGCTCCTACAATCAATGGCCTGAAGGAGCTTTTAGCGGCGCAGCTCACTACTCCACCGATGGTATTTCCCATATCCTCAGGTATGTTTAAATCCATAATATCATTGATTTGCTTCAGCGGTGTTGCAGCAGAGAAAACATTGCCCGAATCTGTACCGTTTGACAAATCCTCCACATAGAGAAACTTTCTGACTGCGAAGATTGACGCTATGGCAATAATACCAATCATAAAATCAAACATGCCTTGATTTCCTATAAGTACCTTTCTTGCGATAGCATATAGAAGAACTTCCATTACACTGCCCGGAGAGTGGAATACGAGCATAACTATAAGCTCTACGCCCACAACCAACAGCAGTACATGCCCAAGAAACTTCTGGAATATTTCATAGGTTTCAATTGGATTTGTGGTAAATATCATTACCAGATATTTCACCAAATCAACCATGCCTACTACAACTGAAGCAGCTATAAACATGGCTAAAGCAAACTCTAATACATATGTCATTTTCTTGATTCTAAATTTAAGCTTATCATAAAACAATAATAATCATCCCCCATAAACTAAATAATAAACATCGCATCCCCAAAACTAAAAAATCTATAGCGCTCCTCCACTGCAATTTTGTATGCCCTAAGAATATGTTCTCTTCCGGCTAAGGCGCTGACCAGCATAATTAAGGTCGACTCAGGGAGGTGGAAGTTTGTTAACAATCCGTCTATGACCTTAAAGCTGTAGCCAGGATAAATGAAAATATCGGTCCATCCGCTGCAAGGCTTTATATGACCATTCTCATCAGCTATAGATTCTACGGTCCTTGTAGATGTAGTTCCTACACTGATGATTCTCCCGCCGTTTTCCTTAGTGGAATTTATGATGTCGGCAGCCTCCTGACTTACGTCGAAGTATTCGCTGTGCATCTTATGCTCAAGTATATTATCCACCTTTACCGGTCTAAAGGTGCCTAGTCCTACATGCAAGGTTATATATGCGATCTTCACGCCCATTTGCTCTATCTTCTGAAGCAGCTCTGGTGTGAAATGCAAGCCTGCAGTTGGTGCTGCTGCTGAACCTTCATGCTTGGAATAAACTGTCTGATAACGTTCCTTGTCCTCCAAAGTCTTTGTTATATAGGGCGGCAGCGGCATATTTCCCAATCTGTCCAAAACATTCTCGAATACGCCCTCATAAGTGAATCTTACAAGCCTATTTCCGCCTTCTATAATTTCAAGGATTTCCGCTTCCAGCTCGCCTTCCCCAAAAACAAATCTGGTGCCTACCTTAGCCCGTTTGCCGGGTCTCAGCATAACCTCCCAGGTATTTATATCTATCCTTTTCAGCAAGAGAAACTCAATGTTGCTGCCTGTATCCTTCTTTACACCGAACAATCTGGCGGGTATTACCCTTGTGTTGTTCAGTATGAGACAATCTCCTCTTTTCAGATATTGTATTATATCCTTAAAGGTTTTATGTTGAACATCTCCGTTAATTTTATCAACTATCAGTAATCTGGATGCATCCCTCTCCAAAAGAGGCTCCTGAGCTATAAGTTCCTCAGGCAGATCAAAGTCAAAGTCCTTCAGGTTCATTTCATGCCTTCTTTCTATAGGTACTATTTATCTATGTGATGAAAGACTCACTGCTATCATCCCGTAGGGAATGACCCCCGTGTCGTTCTGCATCTTTTCACAGTTATCCATTAAGATTCTTCACTACCGTTCAGAATGACAGCATAGATAATTGTAATATATTTAGCGCGTTAAATATAGTTCAATTTAAAAGCCCTAGCTCAATTAATCTACTTAACTTCTGTTCCTGTATAATAGTATTCCAGTATCTGTATAAAATTAAACCCTGCTTCTGCCATTCCTTTTGCACCATATTGGCTCATGCCCAAGCCATGTCCCCAACCTTTGCCGTTGAAGGTATAGAACTGAGGTATTATGTTTTTGACTGCTACAGTGCTCTGATTTTTTATATATACTTTGTTTGTGGAAGTATGAAGCTTTGTCATGCCATTAGCTGACTGTACATAGATGTCTGATGCTCTTTCCTTCTCCGGCTTGCTCATGTTTCCACCTTTTACAAATAAATCAGCATCTGTAGAAACTGTAAACCATGTGCTTCGAATATCAGAGTATCCCAGTACAGCACGGGATTTTTCCTTCAAAAGCACCTCACTGCCTGTTGTACCTCTTACTTCAAGTTTCAGCACTCTTCCGTTTGTACTTACTTCCAAAGGAACAATATCAACTATATCTCCCACATCTATCTTGCTTGCCAAAAGCTTAGCCTTTATCTCATCTTTGCTATATTGCTTTGTCCAGTTATCATATGGACTTCCCAAACCGTAGGTATCGTCCACGCCTCTGATATACGGCAAGCTGGCAGACCATATGTTCTCACTGTTCTCTGTACGTCCCCCGCTGCTTGAATGGAAATAGGTAGGTATCAGCTTATCATTATAAAGTACAAGCTTTCCTGCAGTTTCATCTACTGCCTGATTTGTTCTTGTATTTTCATGGCTGAAACCTCTATAAGCCTGGCAATGTGTTGTGCTGCATACATCGTAACCCTCATTGACATGCTTCCCGAAATTATATAAGCCGTAATTTCTTGCTGCTACTGCTTGAGCCTTAAGAGCTTCCATATGCCATGAGCTTGGCATCTCTGCCGGCACTACGCCATATAAGTATTGTTCAAAAGGCAGTTCATTTGCTACTATTACATTTCCTGCAGCCTGTCTCTTTATATATATATTGCCTCTATAATTTAAGGTATTAAAATACACTGTAGATACCTTATTTGCTACAGGAATAGGGTCGAATCTGACTTCCTGTTCTGCATTAATAATATACATAAGCTGTCCTGTGGCAGCATCAAAAAGCTGTACTCTTGTTTTGTTGGGAGAAACAACGGAGAAGCTCAAATCTGGCATAGCAGTCTTAAATTGTTCTATCTTCTTCAAGCTTGCAGCTTCATCTACATAAAGCTGAGCCCATACCTTCCAGCCGCCGTCATAGGCTAAAAAAGCAGAGGGAGTAGCAGCTGCTAATCTATTCAAGACCTGCTTGGCAGCATTTATATCCTGATAAACTGTTCCGGCTTGTATATGATATGGTCCTATCAGCTCTCCGTTGTATTGAGCTCCCGGAACATAGTTTATCTCTGTTTCTTTATTATTGATTATATTGTAATATGAATCCTTTCTAATTACCAAACCTGAAGCTGTAATGAAGTCAAAGAGCTGTATATAACCCTCCGCACTTTTTAAACTAACCTTCATACCGCTGTCACTCTTGATTGTAAAATTATCAGTTGTAGTACTGCCGTAGTTTAAGCCTACTTTAATAGTTTGCGGAATAACTGGACTTGCATATGTTATTGTTATTGTACTAAGTAATATAGCTGCTGTTAAAATTAATACAGCTAATCTACGTATGTTTCGATGACTGATGCTCATTTCTCTGACTCCCCTCATTATAAAAAGTTATTTTTATTATACTACATATTTCCACAATATCAAAGCAGACCCTTGCAGTATTTTGACATTTAATGACCTTGTAATATATCAATCGACAATTTCTGTAATTTAGCAAAAAGAAAGCCGTATGCAAAAAAATTACATACGGAAAAGTTTACATATTATACATCTGCAAAGCTCTACCACTCTCTAGTAATTCCCAGGTGTTTATAGGCAAGCTCTGTCGCCATCCTTCCTCTTGGAGTTCTGTTTATGAAGCCAATCTGAAGCAAATACGGCTCGTATACATCCTCTATGGTGCCGCTGTCTTCCCCAATGGATGCAGCTAAAGTATCCAGTCCTACAGGACCGCCGCTGAACTTTTGGATTATGGCAAGCAGCATCTTTTTATCTATATCGTCGAGGCCTATCTTATCTATCTCCAGCAGCTTCAAAGCCTTGTCTGCCGTTTCCTTGTCTATAATACCCTCGGCTTTTACCTGTGCATAGTCTCGAACTCTCTTTAAAAGTCTGTTTGCTATTCTTGGAGTCCCTCTTGAACGTCTTGCTATCTCAAAGGCACCTTCATCCTCTATCTGTATCTTCAGTATTTTTGCTGAACGCCTTACTATCTCATAAAGCTCTTCATTTGTATAATACTCCAGCCTGCATATGACTCCAAACCTGTCTCTTAAAGGGTTTGTAAGCATCCCGGCTCTTGTAGTTGCTCCAATCATGGTGAACTTAGGCAGGTCAAGTCTTATTGATCTTGCACTTGGTCCCTTGCCGATTATAATATCAAGAGCAAAATCCTCCATAGCCGGATACAGGATTTCCTCTACGCTTCTGTTTAATCTATGAATTTCATCGATAAACAGTACATCGTTGTCAGTCAGATTAGTAAGTATGGCCGCAAGGTCCCCCTGCTTTTCGATGGCAGGTCCTGAGGTAATCCTCAGGTTTACTCCAAGTTCATTTGCAATAATGCTTGCAAGGGTAGTCTTACCCAATCCCGGAGGTCCGTACAAGAGCACATGGTCAAGAGTCTCATTTCTCTGTGTTGCTGCCTTTATGAAAATATCAATCCTCTCCTTGGCCGAGGATTGACCTATATATTCAGCTAAAGCCTTTGGCCTAAGTCCATAATCTACTTCTGCATCTTCATTTAGAATCGTCGGAGTAATCAATCTGTCTTCCATCGTAATACCTCACTTTACATTACCGCAAGTATCTTTAATGCTTCCTTAATCATTGCATCGATTGGTCCTGCTGCATTCTTAAGCTTAGACACCGCCTGTGCCGCTTCACTGTAAGCATATCCCAGACTTGTAAGCGCTTCAATTACTTGTGTAATTTCACTGCTGTCATTGTCTATGGATTGCGGCGCTATAGCACTCTCGGTATTAATCTTATCTCTAAGCTCCAATATTATTCTCTCAGCAGTTTTCTTGCCTATGCCCTGCGCTCTTGTCAGCCTTGCACCATCTTTGGATATTATTGCCAGGGCAATTTCCTGTGCTTTGAACTGGTTCAGCAGGCCTACTGCAGCTTTTGGACCTACTCCCGACACGGTATTCAAAAGCTTGAACATATTGAGCTCATCTTTGGTATCAAAACCATACAGCACCATATCGTCTTCCTTTACAATCAGCTGTGTAAATATCTTTACGGCAGCATCTGCCTTGGCATTTCTAATGGTGTTTTGAGATGTCGACACCTTATATCCCACACCATTTACATCTATGACTAAGTAATCCTCTTGAATTGAATCAAGTATACCTCTTAAATATTCGTACATATAATTGCTCCTTTACAGCTTAAATAAATGGGCAAAGTTTGAAGACTGCCCGTGACATATTGCTACTGCCAAAGCATCCGCTACATCATCAGGCTTGGGTACTTCTTTTAATCCCAGCAGTACCTTTACCATCTGCTGCATCTGCTTCTTATCAGCCCTTCCGTAACCCGCAACAGCTTGCTTCACTTGAAGTGGAGTGTACTCGTATATGGGCAGTCCCATATTTGAAGCTACTACTATGGCAACTCCTCTTGCGTGGGCTACTGTAAGAGCTGTCTTAATGTTTTTGTTGAAAAACAGTTCTTCTGCAGCAAATGCATCCGGCTTATATTTCTCAATCAGCTCAGTCAGTTGATTATGTATTGTTGATAATCTCTGTGACATCGGAGTTCCCGCTTGTGTGGTTACTGCACCGTAATCTATAGCCTTGAAGCTGTTCCCCTTATATTCTATAAAACCATAACCCAGAATTGCAATACCCGGGTCAATACCCATAATTAACAAAATACCACCCCAAACATATATTCGCTAGTACATTAAATATACCCTTTTTCATAGAAAAAATAAAGGAAATTTTTAAAACATAAAAAAGAGCCGAGAATACATTGTATTTTCGACTCTCAATTCATTGCTTGTTATAACACAACCCTATCACCTGTTACCTTGCGTCAGCTATTCGCTGAATCCTTCCAGCTTCTGCTGCAGCTCATCCTCGCTGTCTGCGACTACCCCATATTCCAGATTCTTTTGATCCTCCGGAGTCAAAGTAGAGATAGGTGTATCCGTCTCGTCATGCAGAACCTTATTGCCTTCCGCATCGTAGACATATATGGCAATATTTCCATCCTTAACTCCAATTATATAGTGTCTCGGACAATAAGTCTGCTTCTCACGAGTAAGAATAACCTGCTTCTGTGAAAACTCGTTAACCTTCCAATCATTATATTTGTTCTTCAAATCTTCCTCTGTAAGATTTATTAAATCATCCATACTGTCGGGGTCTTTGTCCAACATATGTCCGCATAGAGTGAAGTAGGTTTTGAATATCACCTTGGTAGTTGGAGTTATACAATCGTTGCTGCTTGCATTTGTACTGTGGTCTTCCGGCGTCTCCGCTTCCACTTCTGTTATAACATTGTCTGAAGGATCCTGATTTCTAATACTGTCGGGAATTCTATAGCCTGAGACGTCATTGTTGTAAGTGGCATTCTTGCCTGCGTTATCGTTTCCTCCGTAATTCATGTAATAGCCGAAACCAAAGGCAGCCAAGAGTATCAGGAAGACTGTCAATAATACTAAATTCTTTCTTCTTTGTCTGCTTCTATCCTCAAACATAAAATAGCCCTCCATGCTATACATTTGTGCTTAATCCTTGATATTCATCAAGCTGCACAAATGCTATCCAATGTTATAAATCTCACATAGCATAAGTTTCTTCTGAACTCAAGCATAGTGTGATTTATTAGTTCTGGAGGGTATTATTTCCATATTCAGAGATTTTATTCACTTAAGGTTATCCTGCACGCCTGAACTATAAATCTACTTGCTGTTTTTCAGCTTTTCCTCATAATTTTTACATTCAGACCCAGTAGCCTGTTTTACCAACACCGAAGGAAGCTGCCTGCTCTTAAAGCCAAAAAGCTTACAGCCCTTGGGAAAGGAATTATCCCATGTCACATAGTAGTTTTTACACTTAATACAATTTATATTATCCGCCATCATAACTTCTCCAAATTTAATTATTTATATATAATTATACATAACTATATAAATTGCATAAATGCTTCTAATTAATTTTGCTGTGCATAGGAAAATAGATACAGACAAGAATATTAATATAGACAGGAAATGTAAAATTCATTATTGGGAATAAAATCCTTGCAATAATTTGAATTTTGATTTAGCATTTATACGTAACCTGCTGTAAGCTTTAAATACTTCAGATGCAGGTCTTCACTTAAACAAACAGCATAAAAACAATTTACATGCTTTGCAATACTTATATGAGGAAGTGTACCCATGAACTACATTGTTATAGACACAGAATTCAATCAGCCGCAGCCTAAGCTATATAATCCGAATATCAAATTCAAACCGAATCCAATAAGCCCCTTTGAGATTATTGAGATTGGTGCTGTAAAAGTAAATGACCGACTTGAAATAGTTGATACCTTTCAAAGCTTTATTGAACCGGTGATATATAAAAGGCTTAGTCCTATAGTCTCCCGTAAAACTAAGATTACTAAGAAGGATTTGAAAAATGGAGAGAATTTTTCTAAGGTAATGAAAAGGTTCAGAAATTGGATGGGTGAAGATTATGTGCTCTGTACCTGGAGCAACAACGATATAAGGGAAATGAAGAGAAACTGCATATATCATAAGCTTGACAGTGAATGGCTTGATAACTACTACGACATACAACTTCACTGCACCCATCTTTTAAATCTTCCCAAACATAATGCC
This sequence comes from Clostridia bacterium, assembly GCA_029238945.1. Taxonomy (GTDB): domain Bacteria; phylum Bacillota; class Clostridia; order Lutisporales; family Lutisporaceae; genus GWB2-37-7. The sequence continues at coordinate 8,805 of JAQZBM010000023.1, read as the reverse complement.
ATCGGACTTAAAAATGCCCTTCAAGCCTTTGAAATAGAACAGGACACAGGCTTCCACAGAGCGTTGGATGATGCCATATATACTGCCAGGGTATTTGTCAAGGTTTTCAGCAAGGAAATGAAAAAGGATATATTGAAGACAATTGAATGATAAGAAGCCGTTTATCTGATTAGCAGTAAACGGCTTCTTCATATTTTACTTTTCTATAATACTCCAAAGGTCTAGATTGAACTGCTCATTTTCCGTTCCCGCATACTCGGGTATCAGACCTAATCTCCAGAAGGATACACCTTCCAGTCCAAGCAGTCTCGCTAATCTCATCTTAGCCTCAACACTTCTCTCATCTTCATACCAGATAATATTCTTTATCCCGTCGGCTTCATATGTGAAGTAAGGCGCCTGATACATATCTGAATAGTTAAAAGCTTTGACCGTAGTGTTCGGGTCAGCCATCCGATTTACAATCTTGTAATACTCAGGATTATACGGAGTATTATTCAGAGGCACTCCGTCCTTGAACTGCCATTGAGCTGCTGAAAAGTTTATTTGCAGCAGAAGCTTTTCTTTAGGAACTCCCTGTCCCCCATTGATTGTATATTTAATCGCCAAATATACATCTTCAATAGGTGCCAGTGGCGTTTCTCCCTTGAAGCTATGCATTTCCGGACTACTCAAATACTTTGGTTCATAATCGTGAGCCATCAATATCACATAATCGGCAGCCTTGCCTATACCTGCGAAATCATAGCCGTCAAAGTATGCCACACCCGCTTCTCTAGGGGGATTTATTGCAACCAATAGCTTCTTATTATTTTGAGCCAATTGTTCCTTCAGCTTATCAAGGAAGGTTACGAAGGCTTGTTTATTCACTCCGACATTTTTAAGTCCTTCAAAGTCTATGATTACTCCGTCAAACTGGGTGCTGGCTCCTGCACTGGTTAAGTTCATGCTTAAGCCCACAATATCAGATACAAGCTTCTGCTGTGCTGCCTCATTGCTTAGCAAAAGCGAAACAAGGCCTGTCTCGCCATCTGCTGTCATAACCTTATCCTGATTTGATGCGAACACAGTTATATATTTCAGTACTCTGTTGTTTTCCGCTTCCTCTGTTACCTGCTGAAAGTCCTCCGGTATGTAGAAGGGCTGACCGCCTGCTGTTTTTTGAGTAGTCATTTCCACTTGACCTGTAGCTTCATTATAGGTAAGTCTGCTCCAACCATAGCCTATGCTGTCAAAGGACTTAATTTTCTCTGCCTGCTCAAAGGATTTTATCGCATAGAAACCATTTACAGTATCAAGCTTCTTCTCCATAATATCGTACATTCTGATTAGCATTGCTGCCGCTTCCTGTCTGTAAGCTTTGGCATCCGGTGCAAAGGTGTCGGGTTTTCTTCCGTTAAGGATTCCTAAGTCCTTTGCCAGCTCTATGTATCCCACATTCTTGGTCACATCCGTAAACTGTGTAGGCTGATTGTTAACCGCAGCAGCAAGATTGTCATACTGCAATGCCCTTACAATCATTACTGCCATTTCTTCCCTTGTAATAGCCTTATTTGGCTCAAATTTATCCATTGCATACTCGTTTCTTATAATAAAACCATTCTTGAGTCCCACATTTAAATAGGGGTAATACCAGTCTGTAAGCTTTACATCACTGAACATAGCAGTATTCTCGGTTTTATCCGGCTGTATGCCCTGAAGCCTTACCAAAAATGTAAGGAACTCAGCTCTGGTAATATCCTTGTTGTAGCCGAAAACTCCCGTACTTGTACCATTTGTAATATTAAGCTCCTGCAGCTTTTTTATATAGGATTCATAAAAATTTCCTTGTGGAACATCTGTAAATCCCACAGTATTGCCTTCTGCACTTACAAAGCTTCCGGTCAGCAGTAAAAATACTATAAAAAGTGATATCAGCTTTTTCATTAAAACCCCTCCAATTTTGCCCTATGCAGCCTATTGAATAAGCTTTGCACATGTTTGTCCAAAAACATTATAGCATATCCGTTTAACTTATAGGCAAATGAAAAACACCTTTATATGAAAAGGTGTTTTTCAGCTTGTAATTTTAGTGTTCGTTGAATTTATGTATATAGCCTCGCAAGTATTCCAAGCAGGACTTGTATATACCATCGAAATCAATTTTGCTATAAATTTTCTCGTCAAATTCATTAAGCAAGTCAAATTTGTCCTCATCAGGGCTGTCACTGTTATATATCTCTGATGCTCTATGGATTAACTCTGCAAAATCCGGCTGTCCAATCTGTTTAAGCAGATTTATAGTATCAGTTACAAACTTGCCGTCTGTATTGAAAAAGTACTGGTCAAGACCTCCATTGTTTATCTCGCTTAGCAAATTGTCAAGCATATAAATGTTTTTCTCTTCCTGCTTCAGACTGTTGAAGGTCATCTCCCCTTCTCTCTCAACAACTATATCAGCGATTTCATAGAACTTATCTTCTTCAGAAATATTCTTATAAAGTATCTCTTCTACATAATTCATTTTACCGCTCTCCTTGCAGATGATTATTCGTTCTCACTTATTATTGGTAAAACTGTTGTTTTTATTCCTCGGCATTCCATAGTATTGCTGCCAGCACACCGCTGTAAAATTAAAGTAATTTTTCACTGTTGGCGGCAGGATATTATCAAAGAAGCACATACTTTCTACCGCCGATAACTATCGCATTACTTACTATGTTACAGTATTATATAGTAGCAGTAATAAGACATTATCCAAAACAAAAGACAGGTTCTCACCTGTCTTTATAAAATACATATTTTTTATTCCTCGTCCTCTTCAGGAAGCTCTGCGTTGTGGTAAACGTCCTGGACGTCATCGTTGTCATCGAACATATCCAGCATCTTTATAAACTTCTTTATAACCTCTTCATCTGTTACTTCAACAGTTGTCTGAGGTATCATTGTAACCTCTGCTGATGCCATTTCAATGCCTGCATCCTCAAGCTTTTGTCTTACCTCCGAGAAGCTGTCCGGTGTAGTGTATATTTCATAGGAATCCTCCTGTGCTGCGAAGTCATCTGCTCCGCAATCAAGAGCAAGCATCATAAGCTCTTCCTCATCCTGCTTATCGTTCTTCTCTACAATTATAAGGCCCTTCTCATCAAACATGAAGGATACACAGCCTGAAGTTCCTAAGCTTCCGCCGTTCTTATCAAAGATATGTCTTGCATCGCCTGCAGTTCTGTTTCTGTTGTCAGTAAGAGTCTTTACTATTACTGCTATACCGCTTGGGCCATAGCCTTCATAAGTAATTTCTTCATATTCTACGCCTGCCATTTCTCCAGAGCCCTTCTTTATTGCTCTTGCGATTGTATCGTTAGGCATATTGTTTGATTTAGCCTTAGCTACTACGTCAGCCAGTTTTCTATTGGTTGAAATATCTGCTCCACCCTTAGCTGCTATAGCTATTTCCTTACCAAGCTTAGTGAAAATCTTGCCTCTAAGTGCATCAGCTTTTCCTTTTTTATGCTTTATATTAGCCCATTTTGAGTGTCCTGACATAAGAATCCTCCTCTAAAACTATATAAATAAATAATTTTCACAAAAAGAACCCCACCCATAAACGCAATCTAAGATTGCTGATGGGTCCCGGGAACCTTGTTACTCCGTAATAACAGAATTATTCTACCATAAAGTAGAATATACTGCAAATTACTGTTTATCAGAGGGTACAAACTTCGGTATAGGCACTCTCTTGTGCTCACTTCTTGCATACATTGTGTCCACCTTATTCTTAACAGCATCCGAAGCCTTGCCGGTAAGTATGTAATTATCAAGCTCTGCATAGGTCATGCCCATTTCAGTTTCGTCTGATTGATTCTCCCATAGTCCTGCTGTCGGCGGTTTTGTGATTATCTCCTTTGGAACTCCCAGATACTCAGCCAGCTCTCTGACCTCCTGTTTTACAAAGCTTGCAATTGGAAGCATGTCACTTCCACCGTCGCCGTACTTTGTGAAGTAGCCTATAGTAAGCTCGCTTCTGTTTCCTGTACCTGCAACCAGATAATTGTTAGCTGCTGCATAATAGTATAGAGTTATCATTCTCAGTCTTGATTTTATATTAGCAATAGCTAGCTTTGGATCTGAATCCTTTGCTCCTACCAGCTTCTTCATTGTATCAAATGCATCATTCAAAACAACTGTTTTCATCTCCATACCTGCTGCATCTGCTGCCAATTGAGCATGCTTTTCATCAATAGGATCGCTATAGCATGGCATTGTTACACATAAGCAATTGTCCGGAAACGCTCTTTTAACCAAAGCTGCCACAACTGCTGAATCTATACCGCCCGACATGCCCAAAATTACGCCTTTTGCTCCTGCGCCCTTAACACTATCTCTTATCCATTCTACTGCTTCATTGCATACTTGCTCGATGTTTTTCATGAAATTTCCTCCCTTTGTTCAAAATACTAAATTTATAATATCACTATAGCTTTTATGTGTAAACACTTGAGAACATCTCATTCTAATATTTTCTAGCATTAATATACCTGTAACTGCAAAGATTAATACTGTACAAAAATATTTTTTTCAGGTGATTTATGGAGAAACTAAACAGTCATGCAAAACTAATACTTATCGGGCTTATAACAGGCCTAACTAATGGTTTGTTCGGCTCTGGAGGCGGAACCGTTCTTGTGCCTTGCCTGGTTTTTCTAATGGGTGTAGAGGACCATAAGGCTCATGCCACAGCAATATCAATAATTTTACCTATGTCTATACTTAGCTCCTTTATATATTATAAGTATAATGTAGTCGACCTGAACCTTACTTTAAAGGTTGCTGTCGGCTCAGTAGCCGGTGGTGTCCTGGGTTCTATGGTACTGAATAAGGTACCTGTAAATATCCTAAGAAAGTTTTTCGGTCTTGTGATGATTGCTGCAGCAGTTAGGATGGTGTTGTAATGCTTATTATTGTAATAGGTTTCTTAGCCGGCATAATCGGCGGTATGGGCATAGGCGGAGGAACCATCCTTATTCCTTCCCTGGTCTTTTTTCTTGGAACGAAACAGCATGTGGCCCAGAGCGTCAATCTTATATCCTTCATACCCACGGCTGCAGTAGCTATTTTTATACATTTAAAGCACAAAAGCATAGAAACAAAGCTTGTACTTAAGCTGATTACCTTCGGAGTAATAGGCTCTGTAGCAGGTTCATTTATAGCGGTTAGTCTGGACGCCGAAATTCTAAAGAAGATATTTGGTGCTTTTCTTTTTATTATGGGTTTATATGAAATGTTCTCTAAGAAAAATATGAAGAAAAAATGAGGTGGTATTATGAAAGATAAAACATATGATGAAACCTTGAGCTTGGTCAACAGTATCAATAATTACAGAGAAGAACAGCAAAATGAAATCATAAATCAGTGCGGAGAATTGATGGAAGACTATTTCACTCCAATAGAGACTCAGAAAAATATAAGAGGCAGTAAATAACTGCCTCTATTATCCTTCCACCTATTACTTATCCCAGTTCCACAAGCACACATTCATTATAAATAATATTCATCCCATAAGACTTTGCTTTCTCAATAAGCTCAGGACTTTCTGCACCAGGCTGGCACCAGATATTCTTAATACCTTTTTCTTTTGCCGCTTCAATAACTCCCATGCCAACCTTCGGATTAACAATCAGGTTTATTACGTCTACCTGGGCTTCTATATCAGATATGCTGTGATAGCATTTAACTCCGTCAAGTTCATCAAGCTTTGGATTTACCGGATAAACATTATACCCTTTTGTTTTCAATTTATTGAAAACTTTGTATCCAAACTTAGAGGTATCTTGAGTAGCGCCTACGACAGCCCAATTTTGCAAATCCAATAATTCAAACTTATTCATGTCGCTTCTCCTATCATTATCAAAAGTTTATATAGTAGTAATATTATACCATATATGTATACCTTTAAAACTTTAATATTTTTTAAACAATTAAATACTTTATCAATCTTCCATAGGTGATAGGGTCCATTTCTGCTTTGATATAAATGCCGTCTTCCCTATAGTCTTCCTCCAGCACTCTGCAGTTGTTGTGTATCATTGATGGTACGCTGGCATCGGTATAAGGCACCATAAGCTCAGCCACACGAGATTTACTGGCGGCAGCCTTTTCAATTTCTTTTAAAAGCTCCGGGAAGCCGTTTTTGTTTAAGGCAGAAACAAATAGTACAGGACTTTCCTTCGTACCGTGTACCTCTATTGCATCTGTGCTTTCCAGCTTGTCAATCTTATTGATTACCGTCACCATATGTTTATTTTCAGCACCCAGCTCCTTTAGTACCTCAAGAACTACCTTTATTTGCTGCTCATAATCCTTGTTGCTGCCGTCTACTACATGTATAAGTAAATCAGCAAACAGGACCTCTTCTAAAGTTGATTTGAAGGCTTCAACCAGTTCGTGAGGAAGCTTCTTGATGAAACCAACTGTGTCGGTTATAAGTACTTCTTTGCCGCTTTCCAAGGTAACCTTTCTTGTAGTTGGGTCCAGAGTTGCAAAAAGCTGGTCCATAGCATAGATGTTGGCGTCTGCCAGGCTGTTCAGCATGGTGGACTTTCCTGCATTTGTATAGCCTACAAGGCAGGCTTGAAAAACGTTGCCGCTCTCTCTGCTGACTCTCTGTATTCCTCTTTGCTTCTTTATTTCCTTTATCTCATTCTGCAAATCATTTACCCTGTCTCTGATTCTTCTTCTGTCTATCTCCAGCTTCTTCTCACCGGGACCCCTTGTTCCTATTCCGCCGCCGGTTCGAGACATCTGCTCTCCAAGACCTACAAGCCTCGGCATTGCATATTTCAGCTGTGCAAGCTCAACCTGCAGCTTGCCCTCTCTGGATTTTGCTCTTTGTGCAAATATATCAAGTATCAGTTGTGTTCTGTCAATAACCTTTACTCCCAGAGCCTGCTCCAGGTTTCTTATTTGAGCGCCTGAAAGCTCCTCATCAAATACAACAAGATTTGCATCCACAGTCTGTACAAGCAGTCCAAGCTCCTTAAGCTTTCCTTTTCCTATGAAGAAGGCTGTATCCTTTTTATCTCTTGATTGTACCATACGGCTAAGCTCTTTTCCCCCTGCAGTCTTTAAAAGCTCTCTAAGCTCTTCTAGTGCTTCTTCGTTTTCTACACCTACAAGTACAGCTCTCTCTTCGTCAATCTCAACAGCTTTGGAGGTCTTAACCACATTCTTTATGTTTTCTTCTGCCTCACTTATTACAGCTTTGACATTCAGCTTCATAAGTCTTTCTTTGGTGTATGGTCCGGCAATCAGCGGGATAAAGTCGTGTTCATCATCTACTCCTAAGAAGGAAATGTAAATTTCTGAAGCCTCGCCATCCTCTACACCAACAGCTGCCATCATATCAAACTTTAATTTCTTCAAAGCAGAAAGATCTACATTTGAAAGCATTCCACTTCCGTTTGGATGTGTATGAAGCACTCTTATTCCGCTTAAGCTGTCCTCAGACCTTCTGCCTGCCAAATCCTTTAGAGTAACAGTATCGCCGTCGCCAATTTCTACATCCAGAACTTCACCTTTTCTATTTATAAATACCGCAATTTCCTTACCTGTCTTCTCAGTAATTTCGCATATACTATCTATGATTTTCTCATTGGCAAACAAATCCTTGTCGACGGATTCATTTTTTAAATCCTCCAATTGATTAATCAGCGTTTTCTTTATACCTGACTTATTATCCATAATTTCACCTCTTAAAGGATATTACTCTAGAATCTATACATTTCGCACTAAACAATTTATATTCTTCAAAAAGTGCAAAATTGTATTCCGCTATTTATAAATCGCATAAAGTATTGACTATTTGAGATGTAGAAGCATTAATGCGATTTATCTCGCTTCTTTAGTATTATCCGCAATATCAATATTTGTATAGCTCTTATTTTATCATAGCCATTGCATATTTATAAGCTACCAGTTGACTAAAAATAATTTTTATCATTTTAGGACAAAATGAAAGTCCAGCAGTTTTTTGCTGGACAGATTGTATTACTATGTTTATCTTCTATAGCTTCAGTGCACACAGTTAAGTATTACTGTTCTCTAAAGCTTTTTTTGACTTAAAATTCAACTTGGCAAAGTTTATAAACATTCCCGCCAGTACAAGCAGCATTCCAACAATAGTTTTAGCGCTTAGCGCCTCTCCGAGAAAAATCACTGCTAAAGCCGAAGCCAGAACAGGCTTCAGGAAAAACACCATTGCTCCTTTGCTGGCCGTAAGTGTTTTCAAAGCTTCCATGTAAGTTATGTAAGCTATACCTGATAAAAATACTCCCAGATATAACACTTTAACCAGTGTACCCTGAGGAATGTTGAATATCGGCAGTCTATAATAAATCAGTACAGGTATATAAAAAAGACTTCCTAAAATTGAAGATATGGAAATCATTGTTATGCTGCTGATTCCCTCACTTTTTAATTTTCCCAGCACTGTATATAGTCCGAAGGTTAAGGATGCAAGTACACCCAAAAGCAAGCTTGCTAAAGTATCTCCTCCTGAATTGCCCTTAAATATTATAAGTGAAATACCTCCGATACCCAGTATTATGCAGACAAGCTTATCCCAGGATGCTTTTTCTTTAAGTATTATTGAAGAGAAAAGCATTACGAATATTGGATTTGAACTGATAAGTATTGCTGCTGTAGAAGCTTTACCAAGGCTTATAGATATCTGCAGAGCGCCCATGCTTATAAATATATTCAAAAGTCCCAAACCTAAGAAAAACAGCAAATCCTTCCCTGTAAGCTTTTCCTTTTTTGTTATTACCA
>JAQZBM010000244.1 GCA_029238945.1 Clostridia bacterium | reverse complement strand
TTACCAGAGACTCCGCCAGCTTCTTTCTTGCATCATTATAAATACCCTGAACAGTTGTACGCGCTACATTCATCTGTTTAGCGCACTCTTCCTGAGTAAATCCTTCTAAGTCAATCAATCGTATAGTTTCATATTCATCAATAGTCATAGTAATAAAATGCTCCTGATTAACCACGGCATTTAGCGGTCCAAATTGATTGTTTTCCGGCAGACAGCACACTTTTCTCCATTTTCTAGGTCTTGGCATGATAACTTCACCTCACTTTATCACAGCAATAGCAGCCGGAGCGTCCTCCTGCTGCTGCTATTACCCCCTATAGACTTTTAGGTTGCATGTTTATTTCTGCAAGCCTTTTCTCAATCAGCTCTTTTGTTTCTTCCAGTGCTTCCTTTTCTGTTTTAGCTGCTGCTGAAGCTGCAAAAAAGCCTCTTTCAAGCCCTCTTCTATAGCCTAATCCCAGTCCTAATCCGGTGCCATAACTGACGGCACAAAATCCGCGTCCCCTTCCGGTCATTATGCCTCGTCCCATAGGTCCGGTTCCATCTCTTCCTGGCATATGTTCACCTCCTCTCGGTTTCCGACATATGTCATTTACAACTTTATTATACCCCATTTATGACATATGTCAATAACTATCTGAACATTTTTTACCTTTTGTCACCTTATTCACTCCTTCAATTATATATGTCTGCAGCAAGCCTGACATATATAGAAAAGGCCGCCTGTGCAGGGCGACCTTTTCTGTATATGTGCAAAATCTATATTCTCTTGCCGGCACCGGGACCCGGTTTCAGGCTGTGAATTTCTTCAATATGAACAAGTACAACAGCCTTTGGTTTTGGCATATTGTTCTTTATTGATATTTCAGCTGCCTGGTCATATAGCTCTCCGCCGGTCAGTAGCTCAGGTGTGCCTACAAAGCGGTAACCGTCCACCGTCTCTCTGTTTACCACTGCAACGTAATCCTTGGAGCCGTCTAAAATATTCTGATATGTCGCCCCGCCGACACCTTCGTTGAAAATCAATGTTTCATCATCCAAAACACGAGTTGAGCGTTTTGGAGCAACATTTGGCATTCCGTTCTTGCTGACTGTAGCATGGAAGCACTGTTGTGAAGCTATCATGTCCTTCATTTCCTGTGTAAGCTTTGCCATCTAATTTCAACTCCCTTCATCTTATCCATCTATCTTTTATAATTAGAATGTCTTTGCTATTTCTTGAGCCTTTGCCGCTGCGCTTCCAACTATAGCATCTACATCATTTCCCATAACATCAAGCTCGTCTGCTGCTATAGTAGTGTAGTCAGTGATTCCTAAGAAAGCAAATATTGTTCTCAGATATCTGTCACCCATCTCGAAGTCTGCACCGGGACCTTCTGCATATTGACCGCCTCTTCCTGAAATGTTAACAGCCTTTTTGTTATTACATAAGCCTACAGGGCCTTGTGCCGTATATTTGAAGGTGATGCCTGTAACGCAAATATAGTCAATATATGCCTTCAGTATTGCAGGAATGTTCAAGTTCCACATTGGCTCTGCTACTACGTATTTATCAGCTTCTAAAAACTGATATGCATATTTCAGTATAGGATGCTTCCTGCTCTCTTCGGTTTTAGGTCCGAAAACGGAGTTTATGTCATCTGTTGATAACAGTCCTATTCCTTCCTTGTATAAATCTAAAGTAATAACTTCGTCTTCCGGATGGCTCTTCTTATACGCCTCAATGAAACTGTCAGAAACCTTAAATGTTCTGGACATACCCTCCGGTTTTGCATTTGCTTTAATGTATAGTACTTTTGCCATTCGTTTTACCTCCGCTTATTTTAGCTTAAATTTGTTTTTCATATTAGACAGTCTAATTTTTATATTTATTAAGTTCTAATATGATGCTATGGTATAATTATAATTACATTATATTTTTTTAGGAAGAAGGCACTTTTTTGTATTATAGTACCCAAAAGGGAACTAATGTGGGAGTGGGAAAATGAAAAAACAGTTGATAAAGCACGAACAGTGTCACATGCGGGACAAGTGTCTGAAATATGATATATGCCCCATGCTTCAAGTTCAAAAAATAGTAGCCGGCAAATGGAAAATATTGATTTTGTGGTATTTGAGCTATAGTCCCCTTAGATTCAGCGATATCAAGAGCAAGCTGCCTGACGTAACTCAGAAGATGCTTACACAGCAATTAAGAAGCCTGGAAGAGGATAATATGATTTATAGGAAGGTTTATCCTGTCGTACCTCCAAAGGTTGAATATGGCTTAACAGATTTGGGCAAAAAGTTAATACCAATATTGGAAATGATGCATGGCTTCGGAGCTGAATATTTAGTGCAAGAGCTTGACAAGGAATCCTCTGTCGATTAATTTCGGCAGAGGATTTTGACATTGTTGAAGAAGTTTTCTTGACAAGCATATATCTATTTGATAGTATTAACATACCGTCCAGACGGTATGTTAATCTAAAAAGAGAGGTTAGATAATGGATAGCTCAATTAGTGAAAGAATCCTTGATGTAGCAAACAAGGTTATTGCAGAAAAGGGATTGACCCACTTTACGCTAGATGAGGTTGCAAAAGAAGCCGGTATTAGCAAAGGCGGACTGTTGTATCACTATCCCAGTAAGGATAAGCTAATAAAAGGACTTATAGAAAATTATATCAGCATGTTTGAGTCAAGGCTTGCTGAGAGAGAAGAAGACATATTTAAAACCTCAGGCAGTAATTGGCTTATACCTTATATCAATGAACAGTTCGATCAGACCAAATTTGATTCAACCTCCATGTATGGTCTTCTTGCTGCAGTTGCCGTAAACCATGACCTTCTTCAGCCCGTACTGGAAAAGCGCAAGCAGTGGCTTGAAAAAGTCAATCAATCCAGAGACCCTATCATGGCTATGATAATAAGTTTTGCATGTGACGGAATAGCTTTTTCCAACCTTTTGGGCCTGGAGGCATTCCCTAGCGACACAAAATCAAAGCTTATGGAAAGACTCATTTATTTATCAAAGGAGTGTTATTAAATGCTAGACTTCATTGCATACCCGATAGGTATGTTTTTAAAACTGATTTACAATACCTTGGCTTTTCACAATTACGGTATATCCATAATTATACTTACCATTGTGGTAAAGGCTCTGCTGCTGCCATCATCCATCAAGCAGTATCGTTCCACAGTAAGACTTATTGAAATACAGCCTCAAATGAAGGAAATACAAAAGCTGTATGCAAATGACCAGCAAAAACAGAGTCAAGAAATGATGAAGCTGTATCAGGAAAACAAGGTAAATCCTGCAGGCGGCTGCTTACCGCTTTTGATACAAATGCCGATACTTTTTTCTCTTTACTATGTAATTTCACAACCGTTGAAATATATGTTCAGAATACCCAAAGACGTTATCCAGACGCTGTTTGAAATGATACCTGCCGGTGCAGAAAGAATGGCAACTATGCGTGACTTAAGCATAATAAACTATTTTACTAATAATCCGGATCAACTTTCAAATGCAAAGGACTTAATCGCACAGGATCAGTTGCTGAACATGCGTTTTTTTGGTGTTAATTTAGGAGCAATACCTTCACTTGACTTCAGCAAGCTTTTTGCAGGCACGCCAGATATTCAAGCTTGGCTGCTACTGTTGATACCACTTTTAGCTGTAACTACAACCTATTTTTCTGTAAGTTACTCGATGAAGCAAACTGCTCAAACAGGCAGCAATCAAGCGGCAAATTCAATGCAAAAGAACATGGCTATAATTTCGCCTTTGATGACAGGTTTTATCGCCTTTACTGTTCCAGCGGGCTTAGGGCTTTACTGGATTGTTTCAAACGTACTGTCAATATTGCAGCAATTATACATGAATATTTTCATAAAGAAAGCAAAGAAAGCTGATAACAATACAAACAATGAGCTTCCTGCATAACTTATGCTATATTAAAATCCTCTGTTGCTTAAGCAACAGAGGATTTTAAGTTTTGTTTCTACAAAAATTAATGCATTAACAAAAGCACATGACATTGAGCCCTTCGCCTTCAACCGGATTTGCTTTGCAAATGGCTTCTAGTAAATTGCTTTCAGTATAATCACTGCAAGCACAAGCCATAGGATGAGAATAGGAATCCCATAATACCACATCTTCGGCTTGCCGTCCTTCCATAAATCCTGCGCCTCTATAAGTGCTTGCTCCATTATCTCCTTTGGTATTAATTTTATGGACAAAAGAATTAGCAATGGAAGTATAATCAAATCATCCAGGTAGCCTAAAACAGGTATAAAATCAGGTATTATGTCTATAGGTGATAAGGCATATGCCACTGTCACTCCTGCTGCCAATTTTGCATACCATGG
>JAQZBM010000243.1 GCA_029238945.1 Clostridia bacterium | reverse complement strand
AAATAGGGTGAGGTTATAATACTTAAACATCGGTCTTAGGATTCATAAATATGCATAATAAAGGATAAATATAAAATTTATGAATCCTTCTTATAGACTGTTGACAATAATAATGTTATAACTTATACTCTTGAATTAAGACAAAAGACGTTGAAAATTCAAACTTTACTATAAGTGACAATTGGGCTGAAAAGCGATTAATCTTCTTTGATTTATTGCAAGAGACAATATATTGCATGTATTAATATGCATTATTGCGTTATATTTTTGTGTTAGGGAGGTAAAAAATGAAAGCAAAATTAATGTTAGAAAATGGGTCAGTCTTTTATGGCAGGGCTTTTGGATATTTGCAAGAAACGGTTGGCGAGGTTGTATTTAATACCGGTATAACAGGATATGAGGAGGTCCTTACAGATCCGTCATACTACGGTCAGATTGTTACTATGACTTACCCCTTAGTGGGAAACTATGGTATTAATCTAGAGGATGTAGAATCTCAGGCACCAAAGGTTAAGGGCTTTATAGTAAGAGAAGCTTGTGATTACCCCAACAACTTCCGATGTGAAATGAAACTTGATGATTATTTGAAGAATAATAAGATTATGGCTTTAGAACAAGTCGATACCAGAGCTTTAACGAAGATACTGAGAAACAGTGGAACTATGAAAGGTATCATAACCCTTGAGGAATTGAGTACAAACTATGTAAGAGAAAAATTGAAAGCTTTTAGTAATACAGCTGCAGTGGACGAGGTAACTACGAAAGAGAAATATACAATAACGGGCACAGGAAAGCATGTCGCTATAATGGATTTTGGAGTAAAAGCCAATATAATTCGCTCCTTTAAAAAAAGAAACTGCAAAATGACAGTTTTCCCTGCCACTACTTCTCCCGAGGAGATTTTAAGTGTCAATCCCGATCTGATATTCTTATCAAACGGACCCGGAAATCCCGAAGATCTCGTGGGGGTTATAGAAAATCTAAAACAGCTTATTGGTAAGAAGCCCATAGCCGGGATATGCCTCGGACATCAGCTTTTAGGCTTAGCTCTGGGCGGCAAGACTACAAAATTGAAATTTGGACATAGAGGGTGCAACCATCCTGTTAAGGATATTGAAGAAAACAAAGTATACATTACTTCACAAAATCATGGATATTATTTGGAAGAGCTGCCCTCAGGCACTGCAGCTACCCATATAAGCTTAAATGATGGAACGATTGAAGGGATGAGACATAAAACCCTGCCAATATACAGTGTGCAGTTTCATCCTGAGGCTTGTCCGGGACCAGAGGATGAAAGCAGTATATTTGATAAGTTCTTAGAAATGTAGGTTTTTGTAGGAGGGAATAATATGCCGTTAAATAATGATATCAAAATGGTGTTGGTTATAGGTTCGGGACCTATTGTTATAGGGCAGGCTGCAGAATTTGATTATTCAGGTACTCAAGCTTGTGAGGCTTTTAAGGAAGAGGGTATAGAGGTTGTGCTGGTGAATAGCAATCCTGCAACAATCATGACAGATAAAGAAGTAGCAGATAAGATATATATAGAACCTTTAACCTGCGATTTTATTGAGAAGGTTATAGAAAAAGAAAGACCGGATAGCTTGATTGCAGGTGTAGGAGGGCAGACCGGACTCAATCTTTCTGTAGAGTTGTATGAAAAGGGAATACTGGAGAAATATGCGGTAAAGGTTATTGGAACACCTATAGAAGCTATTAAGAAGGGTGAGGATAGAGAGCTTTTTAGAGAAGCAATGAAGGAAATTGGCCAGCATTGCATAGAAAGTGAAATCATTATGGACATGGAGTCCGGCAAGGAATATAGCAATAGAATCGGTTATCCGGTCATAGTAAGACCTGCTTATACTCTGGGGGGTACGGGCGGCGGCATTGCCGGCAATGAAGAAGAACTGGAGCTGATACTTGAGCAAGGACTTCAATTGAGTGCTATAGGACAGGTGCTGATAGAGAGAAGCGTAAAGGGCTGGAAGGAAATTGAGTATGAGGTAATGAGAGATAAGCAGGGCAACTGCATTTGTGTATGTAATATGGAAAACATAGATCCTGTAGGAATCCATACAGGAGACAGTATAGTTGTAGCCCCCAGTCAGACCTTATCAGATAAAGAATATCAAATGCTTAGGAGTGCTTCTATCGATATAATAAATGCCATAGGAATTGAGGGAGGCTGCAATGTGCAATTTGCACTTAATCCAGAGAGCTTCGAATATGCCGTAATTGAAATAAACCCAAGAGTCAGTCGTTCATCGGCTTTAGCTTCGAAAGCTACGGGATACCCAATAGCCAAAGTAGCGGCAAAAATTGCACTGGGCTACGGACTGGATGAAATAAGAAATGCAGTAGCCCAAAAAACCTATGCATGCTTCGAGCCTTCTCTGGATTACGTTGTAGTTAAAATTCCAAAGTGGCCTTTTGATAAGTTTTATGATGCAGACAGAATTTTAGGAACTAAGATGATGGCAACCGGTGAGATAATGGCCATAGGCAGCAGCTTTGAGCAAGCTTTTCTAAAGGGTGTACGTTCGTTAGATCTAGGTATATATACCTTAGAACACAAGGGAATGGAAAAGCTAAGCCTGAATCAGCTTAAGGAAAAAGTTATAACTCCTGATGATGAGAGAATATTTGCTTTGGCAGAAATGCTTCGAAGAGCTTATAGAATTGAAATGATATCAAAGATGACAGGCATAGACAGCTTCTTTGTGAAGAAAATAAAAAACATCGTTGATAGAGAGACAGTGCTTAAGTCGATGACCTTAGAAGAATTATCAAGGGATTTTCTCCTTGAACTAAAAAAGCTGGGTTTATCGGATAAAGGGATATCTCAACTGCTCAATACATGCCCCGATGAGATATATAAGCTTAGAATAAAATGGAGCATCAACCCTGTATACAATATGGTTGATACTTGCGCCGGAGAATTTGAGGCTCTGACACCATACTATTATTCCACGTATAATACTTGTGATGAAGTTACGGTCAGCGGTAGGAGAAAGGTGATAGTAATAGGCTCAGGTCCGATTAGAATAGGACAGGGAATAGAGTTCGATTATGCCTCGGTACATGCTGTTAAGGCACTTAAAAAGATGGGTATAGAGACAATAATAATTAATAATAACCCTGAAACTGTCAGTACAGATTTTGATATTTCTGATAAGCTGTATTTCGAGCCGATTACAGAGGAGGATGTGCTAAACATTATAGAAAAGGAAAAACCTGAAGGCGTGATTCTTCAGTTTGGCGGACAGACTGCAATAAAGCTCGCCTGGTTTTTGGCAGAGAAAAATATAAACATTTTGGGGACTAGCTCTAGCCAAATAGATGCAGCAGAGGATAGGGAGAAATTTGACTTACTGCTTGAAAAGCTTGGAATAGAGAGACCAAAGGGTATAGCAGTTCGTGATATAGGCTGTGGACTAACAGAGGCGGAAAAACTGGGCTATCCTGTTTTAGTGAGACCTTCTTATGTGTTAGGAGGCCAAGGAATGGAGATAACCCACACCAAAGAGGAATTAATGCATTATCTTAAAAACGCTTTCGAAAAAGATAAGAAAAATCCTGTACTCATAGACAGATATCTTAATGGGAGAGAAATTGAAGTAGATGCCATATGTGATGGAGAAGATATCCTGATTCCGGGGATTATGGAGCACCTGGAGAGAGCAGGGATACACTCAGGAGACAGTATAACCATGTATCCAACGCAAAATGTCACACATATAATAAAGGAAAAGATATTGGAATATACCAGAAAGCTTGCACTGGGAATAGGTATAAAGGGTATGATCAATATACAATTCATTGAATATCAAGGAAGATTGTATGTAATAGAAGTGAATCCAAGAGCAAGCAGAACTGTACCTTATATAAGTAAGGTAAGCGGGGTTCCTATTGTCGAGCTGGCTACAAGAGTGATGCTGGGAGAAAAGCTGAATAATCTGGGTTATGGTATAGGCATATATAAGGAACCGGGTTTAGCAGCAGTTAAGGTACCTGTGTTCTCGACACAAAAGCTGCCTGATGTTGAAGTTTCATTGGGACCTGAGATGAAGTCTACAGGAGAGGTATTGGGTGTTGGCAGTAATATTCATGAGGCTTTGTACAAGGGCTTCTTGGCAGCGGGTATAAATTTGAAAAAGAAAAAGGGGAAGGTACTTGCAATTATAAATGACTATGATAAGGAAGAGTTCTTAAATGCTGCAATAAAGCTTAAGAGCCTAGGCTATGACTTGGTGTGCACTAGAGGAACAGCTGACTTTTTAACTCAAGCGGGGTTAGAAGTTGAAGTGGCAAGAAGACTAAAAGAGGAAGAGCCAAATATATTAAATTTAATAAAGAATATTGAGGTTGACCTGGTCATCAAT
>JAQZBM010000242.1 GCA_029238945.1 Clostridia bacterium | reverse complement strand
AGAGACAAGTCAAAGTGAATAATTATGAATAAAATATGAAAGGGGAAGTAATTTATGAAAATCGCAATTGCTACAGAGGGAGTTAATGTATCAGGACACTTTGGAAAGTGTGAAAATTTCACACTTGTTGAGGTAGAGAATTCTACCGTGAAGAGCAAAAACAATTTAAGCACAATAGGGAACCAACATGGGCTTCTTCCTGCATTCCTTAAGTCCCACGATGTAGATGTGGTTATCGCAGGTGGGATGGGTGACGGTGCAAGACAAAACCTGATTTCTAATAACATTGAAATCATATCCGGAGTAAGCGGCAATATTGAAGAGGTAATAAATGCGTACTTGAACGGAAGCTTAGAATCCAACGATGCAGGCTGCTCAGACCACGGACATTCACATGAGCATCACCATGGAGACGGAGGCTGCAGCTGCGGGCACCATTAAGAATAAAATATGAGCTTTTGTGCAAAATACAACAGAGAAACTAATAGGAGTGATGAATATGGATAAACCTGTAATAGCGGAAAAATCGCCTATAGCTGTTGACCTTAAAAAAGGGGAGACTTATTACTATTGTACTTGCGGCAAAAGCACAACCCAGCCATTCTGCAACGGTGCCCATGAAGGCACTTCATTTGAACCGAAGGCGTTTACAGCCGAAAAGGATGGAGAAGCTTATCTGTGCAGATGCAAGCATACTAGCAATCCTCCATACTGTGACGGAACACATGATACTCTTAAATAAAATGAAATATAGCAGAACCCCCTCTGCCCGACGTAATTGGCAGAGGGGGTTCTGCTATTAAACGCCTTTACTGATTGGAAGTCATGGGAAGCTCAACATAAAAAGTCGTATTTTTATTTAGAATGCTCTTGGCGTAAATTCTGCCATTGTGTTGTTCAACGATTACTTTGGCTATAGCTAAGCCCAGACCGTAGCCCCCATACTTGCGGGTACGGGATTTGTCCGTACGATAAAATCTGTCAAAAATCCTCTCAATATGTTCTTCGGATATTCCATCACCGGTATTGGTTACAGATAAGACAATATCATTGCTGCGCTTTTTCACTGAAATATCTATGGCACCTTTTGGATTTGTGTATTTTAAAGCATTATCCAGAAGTATCATGACCACCTGTCTAATCTGCTCCTTATTTCCACTGACAGTTAAACTTGGTTCTATTTCGTAATTGAGTGAAATCTGATTCTCATACAAGACAGCCTCCATTGTCAAAATAGCATTCTCAATAGCTTCACTGATATTAAATCCGGTGAAAATCATTTTCGTATCAGAGTAGTCCATTTGTGCCAGGTACAAAAGGTCATATGTAAGCTTTGTCATTCTTTCGCATTCCGACTTGATGTAGTGAAGCCACTTTGACTGGTTTTCAATTGTGTCCTCATTGTTGGACAAAAGCACATCCACATTGGTATTTATTACTGCAAGGGGAGTTTTTAGCTCATGGGAGGCATCGGCAATGAACTGCTTTTGCTTGTCAAAGGCTTCCTTAACCGGCTTTATGGACCTGTTTGCAAAGAAGCTGCTTATAAAAAAGATAATTATAAGCATCACCAGTGCAGCTACTAAAAAGGTGTATACCAAATTTGTAAGATAGCTCTGCTGTGAGGTGATATCAATGAAAGTAATGCTGTAGCCTCCAAAGATGGGCTGTACGACATATGCCCAATGCCTGTCGTCAAGCTTAAACTGACCCGCGCCCTTATCCTGAGATAATACGGCTTTGTATGAATTTAAATATAATTCGCCATCCATATCAAACAAGGATATGATACTAATTATATTCCATTGCTCATCTGTTGATATAGAGAATGAAGCTGCACGCTGAAGAGACGGGTTTACATCATATTCCAGATCTGTTCTGGGCTGAAGTTGAACCGAGCTTTTGCCGGGCTTGCGGTAGAACTCGGATACTTTATGGAGCTCTGCATTTATATCATCATATATACTTTTATATGTTACGAGGTAAATCGATGCAAAGGAAAACAGCATTACTACAGAAATTATCAGCAGATTCAGAATCAGGAACCTGTTTCTGAGCTTCTTGAACATTACCCCTTCACCTCCAGCACATATCCAACTCCCCTGACAGTATTTATCACCACGCAGGATTTTAGGAAAGCGAGTTTTTTCCTTAAAAATGAGATATATACCTCTACATTGTTGTATTCAGCCTCTGAATCAAAGCCCCAAAGCTTTTCTATTATAAGCTCCTTGGAGGTAACTGCATTTTTTCTCAAGATAAGCAGCTCCATCAATTCGCATTCCTTCAGAATCAGCTTTATTTCCTTGTCCTCCTTTGAAAGCTTCAGCGTCGCTGTATTCAGCTCTATGTCTCCATATATAAGTGTGCTATCCGTCACAATCTCGCCCTTGCGCCGAGATGCGGCTCTAATTCTTGCCAATAGCTCTTCTGTAGCAAAAGGCTTTGCCAGGTAGTCGTCTGCACCGCTGTCCAGTCCGGCAACCTTATCTGAGATTTCTCCCTTTGCAGTAAGCAAAATAATTGGAGTTGAGAACCCGTTTTTTCTAACGCTTTTCAAAACATTTATGCCGTCCATGCCGGGCAGCATAATATCCAATATTATCAAGTCATATATCCCGCTCAATGCGTAATCTAATCCCGATATGCCGTCATTTACGGCATCAACGGTATAGTTGTTTTTCTTCAATATCTGCGTCAATGCTTCTGCCAGAGGAAGCTCGTCCTCAACGATTAATATTCGCATATCAGTAAATCCTTTCTAAATTAACTAATATGTAAATTATATCACAGGCAACCTTTAATTAATCTTAAACGGCTTTTCAATGAAATTTTTGTATTTATGAGACATTTATGGCTCTGTACTATATGTAATATTTATTATGACACTGCTGACAGCACTCTGATAAGGAATGCGCTCTCTAAGCCTAAGGCCAAGGCATGAGTGGCGGCTTTAGAGATCCGGCAGCAGGAGGAGACCCCAACAGACCAGTAAGAGAAAAACCGGCGACAAATTAAAGAATAAGAATAGATATAAGCACAAAACCTCTGCTGAATTTCACAGCAGAGGTTTTTGTGCGATAAAAAAATATAAAATATGTAAAATAATAGTAGACACATGTGGTTAAAAGTGGTAATATTAACATAGATAAAAAATATTAACAGTGGTAATAAATTATATTTATGTTAGAGAAAATTATAAAGTGAGCGGAGATAATATGGAAAAGGAAAAAAAATCAGATGATAAAAAGAATACTAAAAGACAGAGAATCAAGATGTACTTTCTCGAGGCAGCTGAAGAAATCATACAGGCAGAGGGGCATGAGAGCGTATCTGTAAGAAAAGTGGCTAACAAGGCAGGTTATTCTTACGCTACAATCTATAACTATTTTACTGACCTGAATGAGCTGCTGTGGGCTACAAAGGAGATTATGGTCAATAAGCTGTATAAAACCATTATTGAGAAGATACAGGGCGTGGAATTTGACATTAGCGGTATAAAAAAAGTATTTAGCATCTATGCGGAATACTATTTCGAGAACCCAAATATATTCAGGTTCTTCTATTTCTATCGGTTGAACAGGCCGGAAAGGGGAGGGGAAGACACAAGCAATGAATTGGATATTACCGGGATGTGGAGAGATACTTTTATGAGCTTTGTAGCTGATGGCTCCATTAAGGAGCAAGATATTGAAATAGTAGCCAAAACAATTATTTATGCGGTACATGGCATGATTGCCCTATGCTTATCCAATAACGGAGACTTAACGGAAGAAAACCTGCATAAGGATTTAGAGAAAATGATTGATTATCTGCTGTTAAAGAAGCAGTAGATTCTGATTTTTGCCTGTAAGTCATATATTTAAAAGGAGGAGAACTAGTTGTCTCAATTAAGTATTAACAAAGAAACTGAAGTTATTACCACAGGTTCTGATTGGAGGAACCTATACAGGCTTGGCGGTATAGCTGCCTTGCTTGCAGTTCCCATTTTTCTGCTGGATACAGCGATATCCATTGGCGGTGGAGACATAAACCCTGATATTCTGACAGCAATAGATTGGTTCGCATTATATCAGAACAATGCGCTGCTTGGACTTCGAATGCTTGGCTTAATTAATATAATCACAATCACCCTGACTATTCCATTATATTTTGCACTATATACTGTCCAGAAGCATGCTTCTAAGGTTTATTCAACCCTTGCGATAATTCTTTACCTGGTTGGAGCAGCAATTTATATAGCAAATAATGCAGCTATTCCGATGTTTGTCCTAAGCAGCAAGTATTTTGCGGCAGCAACGGATGGCAGCGGCAGGAGAAGCAATTGTTGCTAAGGGGGCAGACTTTACCCCCGGAAGCTTTATAGGCTTCTTTTTCACTGAAATCGCAGGAATAACCTTCGCCCTTACTATGCTGAAGGGAAGGATATTTAGCAAGGCAGAAGCTTATTCAGGTATTTTGGGCTTTGGTTTCCTGACTGTTTTTACAGTATGGTTAACCTTTGTACCGGCAATGTTTGAAGCTGCTATGATAATTGCCATGGTTGGAGGGCTTTCAAGCATGGTATGGTATATATTGGTCGGACGAAGGCTGCTAAAGCTGGCGAAAGAAAGGAGATTATCATGAAAATAGGTATAATAGTTCATTCAAAAACCGGAAATACACTGTCAGTCGCACAGGGGCTGAAGGAGAAGCTAACTTCTGCAGGACATATGGTAAGTCTTGAGCAGGTGACAGCTGCAAATGACGACGAAATCAATGCTGACAGAATACAGCTTATTAAGAAACCTGATATAGGCGGGTATGACGCCTTGATTATTGGTGCTCCTGTCCGGGGCTTCTCATTCTCCCCGGTTATGACTGCTTATATCTCAAAGGCCGGCTCACTGCATGGGAAGAAGATAGCATGCTTCGTGACTCAAGCCTTCCCCTTCCCATCCATGGGAGGTAATCAGGCTATAGGTCAGGCTCTTAAGCTGTGTGAAGCCTGTGGAGCCAGTGTGTGTGAAACAGGAATCATCAACAGGTCCAACTTTAAGCGCAAAAAAATGACAGAGGACTTGATTGAAAGATTTGGCAGATTGTTTTAAATGAGGAAGATAGCTATGAAAAAAGGATATAAAATTATACTGGCTGTTTTAATATTTATTATGTTGGCTGCAGCGGCAGGTAATATATTTTATAGCCGCTTGGAAAGAAACTTGCAAGCATTGAGGGATTTGCCTATACAAAACATAAATCTTTCAAGCTTTGCTGACGGAGCTTATCATGGCAGCTATAAAGAATTTCCTGTTGCGGCTGAAGTTCTGGTAACTATAAAGGACCATAGGATAACAGACATCGACTTAATAAAGCACAGCAATGGTCAAGGTGCTTCCGCTGAAATAATACCGGCTAAAGTTGTTGAAGCACAGGCTTTGAGCGTGGATATAGTATCAGGAGCCACATATAGCAGCAAGGTAATACTAAAGGCCATAGAAAATGCCTTAACAAAGGATAATGGGAATTAGCCGTATTTACAGAAAGTTAATCAAAGGATATGATAATAGGAGAACATTAGCTTATAAAATTTATAAGCTAATGCTTTGACCTATTATTTTTTTAAGGGTGAGATTTTGAGTAAGCAGATATATATAACAGAAAAGCCCTCTGTTGCAGCAAGCTTTGCAAGTGCGTTGGGAGTAAAGATTTCATCGGCGGACAGGGGCAGGGGCTATGCTGAAACGGCAGATACCATCATAACGTGGTGCTTCGGGCACTTGATTACAATGGCATATCCTGATGCCTACAATCCGGAGTATAAGTCTTGGAAGGTAGAGCACCTGCCTATCATTCCAAAGGAATATAAATATATTGTAATAGACAGCAAGGGGACTGCGAAGCAGTTCGATGTTGTGAAAACACTTATGTGCAGACAGGATGTAGATATGATTTATGCCTGCACCGACAGCGGACGGGAGGGTGAATACATCTTCCGGCTGGTCTACAATCAAAGCGGTTCGGACAAGCCTGTCAAAAGGGTTTGGATTTCCTCCCAGACAGAGGATGCTATAATAAAGGGTATCAAGGAAGCAAAGGATATCAAGGAGTATAACTCTCTTTCAGCAGCTGCTTATTGCAGGGCAAAAGAGGATTGGCTCTTCGGTATGAATTTCAGCAGAATATATACCTGCCAATACGGAAGGAAGCTGGCGGCTTCTCTAAAGGAGGATAAGTCTACTGTTATACCCATAGGCAGGGTAATGACATGTGTACTGGGGCTTATTGTGGACAGGGAGCTGGAAATCAGAAACTTTGTACCACGGCCTTATTACGGAGTGACAGCAAACTTCCTGTCAAAGGACAGCAATATCTCATACAAAGGCAAATGGCAGCCAAAGAAAAAAGCGGATAAAGACTCGGGAGAAGATGGGGAGAGCGAGGATAAGTACATAAGCAAGGAGGAAGCGGAGGAAGTTATTAAGAGGCTGGAAGGTCATGAGGCTTCTGTCAAAAAGGTTGATGTAAAGGTGAAAAAGGAACAGGCTCCATTGCTTTTCAACCTTGCAGAGCTGCAATCCGAAGCCAATAAGAAGTTCAAGCTTCCCGTTGACCGCACCCTGGAAATCGCACAGAATCTATATGAGAAGAAGCTTATATCCTATCCGAGAACGGACAGCAGGGTGCTCTCGACAGATGTGGTGCCTGAGCTGCCCAAGGTTCTGAACGGCCTGTACGGCAACGAAACCTATAAGGAATCTATATTAAGGATTAAGGAGTTCGGGGAGCTTGGCATCAACAAGAAAACCAAACGCTATGTGGACGACAGCAAGGTTACCGACCACTATGCCATCATACCGACCTATGTGACAACTGAGCTTTCAAAGCTGGATGAAGACTCAAGAAACATCTATAACCTTATCGTGAAAAGGTTCCTTGCTATTTTCTATCCTCCCGCAGAATACAACACTGTGAGAGTAGAAACCTCGGTAGCTGCGGAAACCTTCGTGACCAATTCAAAAACCTTGAATGTACAGGGTTGGAAGGAGATTTATGACGTATCTTCCTCCAAGAAGGAAGAGGAGCTTTCAGACTCTCCTATACAAAAGCTTATCAAGAAAGAAAAATGTGATGTGATCGGCTATGATTTGGAGGAGAAAGAGACCAAGCCGCCATCAAGATTTACCGACGGTGCCTTGATTATCACTATGGAAAAGGCGGGAAAGTATATCGAAAACGAGGAGCTCAGGGAACAGATAAAAACAAGCGGTATCGGCACTTCAGCTACTCGTGCGGGAATAATAAAGAAGCTTGCCGATATAGGACATATAAAGATTAACTCAAAGACTCAGATTGTTACTGCGGAGCCAAAGGGGGAAGCCATAGTAGAACTGGTTCGTCGTACAGCAAAGGAGCTGCTGAATCCGACACTCACCGCCAGCTGGGAAAAAGGACTTTTCATGATAGAAAACCATGAGACCACAGCTGAGGTTTTCGAAGAAAAACTGGTTGGATATATCAAGAGAACCATAGAAAGAGTAAAAAGAACTATATAGCAGTCAGATATAAGAACCCCTCTGCCAAGGCAATATTGCTTCAGCAGAGGGGTTTAATTTTGTAATATGCACAAAGCTATATCGCTTTAGCAGCAGGCTTTATCTGAGTAAATATTATTCCTCCGAATATAAGAACACAGCCGATTAATCCTCTTGTAGACATGCTCTCACCCAGTAAAAGGGCACCACCGATGGCGCCGAATACCGACTCCATGCTTAAAATGATTGCCGCGTGAGAAGGCTTCGCTTCCTTTTGGGCTACTGCTTGCAGGGTATAGGCAATACCAACGGATAAAAGACCGCCGTAAAGTATTGGAACTAAAGCGCTGGATATACCGGCAACAGTTATATCTTCAAATATAAGTGCTGTTATCATACTTAAAACAGCGCATGTTGCAAACTGTATGCTGGATAACTTAATAGGGTCAATCTTCTTGGTGAAATAGTCTATGGCCAAAATATGCACAGCCCAGAAAAGGGAACCTATAAGCTCCAGCATGTCCCCAAAGCTTATGCTGAAATCTTCATTTATGCTCAGCATATAAAGACCGACAACTGCCAGTGCTACACCAATCCAAGAATTTCTCCCTATTCTTTGTTTTAAAAATATGCCGATAATCGGTACGATAACCATATAAAGCCCGGTGATGAAGCTCGCCTTGCCCGCTGTTGTATAGATAAGGCCGATTTGCTGCAAGGTTGCTGCAATATAAAGTATAACTCCAATCAATGCACCAAATAAAATTGTTTCTTTTGTAGAGATTTGACTCTCACTTTCATTTTTTTTCTTTTTGTTAAAATAGATAATTAAGGGGACCAGTGAGATGCTGCCGAGGGCAAAGCGGATTCCGTTAAAGGTAAAGGCACCTACAAATTGCGAGCCTACTCTTTGGGCAACAAAAGCAAATCCCCATATGGCAGCAGTCAGCAATAACAGCAGGTTAGAACGTAATTGCTTTGAATTCATCGTATAACTCCTTTTCAATATGTAATAACTTCTCCTTAACCGTATTATTTATATTTTAGCATATTTTACATTATTCAAAGAGCGCGAAATCGTTTACCGCTGTTCATAAATCGCACAAAGTACAGTTCTCTTTATGTAAAAACTTTAGTGCGATTTATATATTAAAAAAAATAAATATTAGAGGTTGACATATGCTGAACATTATTGTAAACTGTGTTAAGTAATTTAATACGACCTCACTTTTCATAGGTGAGGTAGAGGCGCGGTATTTAACAGTCTTTAGCGGAGCGTGAGAAAGCAATGATGCTAAGGAGAAGGAAATATCGCCGAAGTTTGTAATACTCTCGGTATTACCTGCTGGGTCTGCAGTTAAGAACTGCAGGACTGTCTCAATAGACGTCCCGGTTTATTGAGTTGTGCTATCTCATTTGGGAAAGAAGGGGGTTAGGAGTAGCTTTGCGTTTTGCGGCCTAAGGATCACCTTAGGTCTTTTTGTATTTTTTTAAATTTCAGAGAGGATTAAGCAGTGTCATACTGATAGCTGTTGATCTGTTTAGTTCACAAATCAAGAAGGATTATATGGAGGAGAAAAATTTATTATGAGAAGAAGAATATTAACTTTAATATCAATCAGTTTATTGGCGGTTATGCTTTTGTCAGGCTGTGCAGCAAACAATGGCAAAGCACCGGCACCGGAGGCAGCATCTGCTGCTGCTAACGAAAATGTATTCAGAGTAGGTCTTGAAGCAGGATATGCACCCTTCAACTGGACTCAGATGGACGCTTCCAAGGGCGGTGTTAAGATAGACGGCAGCGCAGAGTATGCAGGCGGATACGATGTGGAAATAGCAAAGAGAATTGCAGAGGGACTTGGCAAAGAATTAGTTATAGTTAAAACTGAATGGGATGGTCTTGTACCGGCTTTGACATCAGGCAAAATTGATGCGATTATCGCAGGTATGTCACCAACAGCTGAACGTAAGCTGACAATTGATTTCTCAAACAACTATTATAAGTCAGATTTAGTTATGGTTGTGAAGAAGGGCGGAACATATGATAACGCCGCTTCAATCCAGGATTTCAAAGGTGCAAAGATAACAGCCCAGTTGAACACCTTCCACTACACAGTAATTGACCAGATTCAAGGCGTAAGTAAGGAGCCTGCTATGGACAACTTCCCGGCAATGAGAGTTGCTCTTGAAGCAGGAATCATAGACGGATATGTGTCTGAGCGTCCGGAAGGTGTCAGCGCAGAAGCAGCAAATCCAAATTTCAAAATGGTTGAGTTCCAAGAGGGCTTCCAAACATCTGATGATGACACTGCTATCGCAGTTGGTATTGCAAAAGGCAGTGAACTGACAGAGAAAATCAACGAGATACTGGCAGGCATATCTGAGGAAGAGCAAAAGGCCATAATGGACGAAGCAATAAAAAATCAACCGGCAGCAAATTAGTTTGATTTATGGAACCGATATAAATCGCACTGAAGTTTTGGAGCAAATCTGCACTTTGTACGACTATATCGGTTTAATTTTAAAAGGAGGAAAAAGATGAGTTTAGAGTGGATAATGAAGATTATTTCGGACTACTGGCCGATGTTTCTTCGCGGAGCCGGAATGACCCTTCTTATCTCCATAATCGGTACGATTTTAGGTTCTATCATCGGTCTGCTGGTTGGTGTGGTTCGAACTGTTCCCGTGCCGGAACGGGGAGTAAGAAGGCTTGTTCTAAAGCTAATAAATGCAATACTTTCAATTTATATAGAAATATTCCGTGGAACGCCAATGATTGTACAGGCTATGGTGATTTTCTACGGTTCCGCCCAGGCTTTGGGAGTGGATATGGACAGATTAACCGCTGCAATATTTATAGTATCTATCAATACAGGAGCTTACATGTCAGAGATAGTCCGCGGCGGCATAGTTTCTATCGACAAGGGGCAGTTTGAAGCGGCCCATGCAATTGGCATGAACCATATTCAAACTATGTTTAATGTCGTACTGCCGCAGGTAATCCGCAATATCCTGCCGGCGACAGGCAACGAGTTTGTTATCAATATAAAAGATACCTCAGTGCTGAATGTTATTTCTGTATCAGAGCTGTATTTCCAGACAAAATCGGTGGCAGGCAACAACTTCAGATATTTTGATTCATTCTTCGTAGCCTGCGTTTTATATTTTGTAATGACATTTAC
>JAQZBM010000241.1 GCA_029238945.1 Clostridia bacterium | reverse complement strand
CCTCTTGAAGCAAGAGCAGATTAACGTGCAGAAAATTGTTGTAGGTATACTGTCCGGAAAAGGGAAGGAATTGATGGAAGTACAGGGACGTGAGGTAGAAAGCCCTTACTTTATACCAAAGCTAAAGGCTTGGTTTACAGAGAGCAGCTTCTATCCCTTTATTGGCGGGGATGCTTTGTGGAGAGGCTCTAATACCCAAAAGAACCTGCTTCCTTCTATAAATCTGGTGCTTCCTTTTACCTCACCTACCTTCCTTATAGGTGCATCAAAGGAAGCTATATATAACTTATCGGAGATAGCCTTGGAGAATGCTCTGGATATAATGACTGCAATAGAAAATGAATATCAGCTTATGCACGAGCGAAGCCTGACCTTAAACTCCTTGGGACAGGTATTGGCAATACCGCGATGTCCTGACCTTGGAAAGTCCATGAATTATGACTTTAACGCCCCACCATCGGTCTACATCAGAAACAGCTTGGAGCATTTAAGGCGTCTGAAACCAACCTTTATCAGCCGTTAGGAGGAGAATATGCATTACTATAAATACAAGGAACATTATATTATATCTCAAAAGCAATATACTAACTTTCAACAGATCCGGGAGCAGGAAGTTGCCGATTCCGACGATATGCTGTACTACCTGGTCTCTCTTGATGCCAAAAGCTCCAGAAGAAGCTTCTCAGTATCCTCTCCATCTCTTCTTTACATAGAAGGAGAAGGACTTGAGCTTTTGAAGCATGCTGACACTGACACATCGAAGCTTCCTGTTTGGATAATGGAAAAAATCAATAAGGGTATGATAAAGGCAGTAAACACTGAATATCCTCAGTGGGAAAATGCCTTTGAAAGTACATTGCATAAGAGTTGGAGAATAAACATTGCAGGTCTCGGAGATGTTGGAAGTACTATGCTCACAGGACTAAAGCTGTTAGGACAGGATAAAATAAGCCAAATCGGCATATTTGATATTGATAATAAGAAGGTTGCCCGTTGGGAATTTGAGTCTAACCAGATACTTTTCCCAAATGGCGAGAAAAGCCCCAGGGTTTTTGCTGCAAAGGAAGAGGAGCTTTTCGACTGTGATATGTTTGTCTTCTGTGTAACTGTAGGCATCCCGGACTTAACAGGCAGGGATATCGATGTAAGAATGGCTCAGTTTGAGGGCAACTCAAGGGTTATCTCAATTTATGCAAAGAAAGCCCGTGAATACGGCTTCAAGGGCATTTTTGCCGTAGTATCCGATCCAGTGGACCTGCTGTGTAAAAAGGCATTGATAGAAAGCAATACAGACCTTCAGAGAAACTATGACTTCAAGGGTCTGGCGCCGGAGCAGATAAGAGGCTACGGTCTTGGAGTTATGCATGCAAGGGCATCCTACTATGCAGCTCAGCAAAGCGCCACACAGCACTATTTATCTGAGGGGAGAGCCTTTGGCCCCCATGGAGAACACCTTGTAATAGCAGACAGTATAAATGAATATAATAATGCCTTATCTCTGGAGTTGACCGAAAAGGCAAGAAAGGCAAACCTGGAGCTCAGAAGCTATGGCTTTAAGCCCTATGTAGCACCTGCCCTTTCTTCAGGTGCCATATCAATTCTTGAGACGGTAAGGGGCAACTGGAACTACAGTGCAACTTATATGGGCGGGGTTTACATGGGTGCCAGAAATAAGCTGGCTGAAGCAGGAACTGTTCTAGAACAGCTTCCCTTGCCGGAGGAATTGATGAAGAGACTATATAACAGCTATAAGGAGCTGGAAAGAATTATATGAGTAAGGACCTTTATGTTATAAAACCCAAGAAGGTCTCCATTTTGTTGGAGAATATGATAAAAGCAGCCGCAGAAAGCTGGAATCCAATCTATCTGGAAGACAGCAGCAGCCTGCCTGATCTCCGGAACAAGAGAATTCTGCTAGCTGTAGAGCTAAACGAGGCAGGTTATTGCCTGCCGGTTCTGCAAGCAATAAGTGCTCTGCATGACATAGGGAAGGATGCCCTCAAAGGTGCAGCGGCGGCTTTGGTCATACATAGCCCAAATGAGCTGAACACCAAAAGCACTGCAGCTGACGTGATATTTCACATGAACCAGCTGGGCTGCTCCTTTCCGGGGCATCCCTTAGTTGAAGCAATTGAGGGCTTAAGGAATTTTAGAACCTGGCAAAAGACTTTAAATCTGACCCTGGAGGAAATCTGCATGGAACAGTGCAAAGCACTGGGATTGAGGCTAAAGGACCACAACCGGTACTGCTTTGAAACTCCGAAAATCACCGCCCTGCATTCCAGCTCCAGCACGGTTTCCAACACCGTGGCTCTTTGGGATATGGTGGCGGAGAATCTTCAGTCCTGCGAGTTCCAATATCTTAATGTAGAAAATGGTCAAGTCCGTGACTGCAACGGATGCAGCTTCAAAACCTGTATACACTACAGCAAGCAGAGCAGCTGCTTTTACGGCGGTGTTATGGTAGAAGAGGTTTATCCCGCCATAGAGGCATCCAATGCCATAGTGTGGATTTGTCAAAACCAGCTTTCATGATAAGGCGTTATTTGCAGTCATAGTATCGGGAAACTCAGGAAGCGATTCTGTAGCAAAGCAGCTTATAGGTGCCTTATGCATAAATAAAGGCTTTTACCTGCCTCCCTATTTCTGCATAACAGCCATAGCCAACGATCCCGGCGCAATCCATGAAGCAGACGGAATCCGGGAAGCAGCAGAAAGCTTTGCTGAGACAATTATGTCAAGTTTAATAAGCAATAATCAAAAAGAAGGATATTGTTAATATTTGTTTAATTTCTTAACTATATATAATCTCCCCTCTGGAGGTAGCTATGGATTTTCAATCAAATCACCCTGTGAAAATTATATTTGGCAGCAACAAGCTGAACGATTTATATAATATTCTTACAGAAAACAACCTGCATAATGGTATGCTTGTATGTGACCCTTACTTTATAAAGACAGGGTTGGCTAACAAGGTCATGCACTATTCCAAGGGGCTTCTTAAGGATATTTTCTTTGACCTTACGCCTAACCCCACTATAGCCAGTGTAGATAAGTGCGCGGAAATAATAAGGAACAAGAATATAAACTTCCTTGCCGCAATCGGCGGAGGAAGCGCCCTGGACTGTGCAAAGGCAGCAGCCAGCGTTTGTATGACTCCTTACTCCATAGTACAATTCCACAGCGGCGACAGGGTATTTACTGAGAAACACATACCACTCCTCGCCATACCCACTACAGCGGGAACCGGCAGCGAGGTCTCCAATGAAGCTGTGCTGACTGACCCTCTAAGGGGTATGAAAGCACCAATTACCTGCGATAACTTTTATCCGACTATTGCAATAGTAGATCCTATGCTTACACTTTCGCTGCCTCAGAAATCAACTGCATCAACAGGCTTCGATGCTCTGGCGCATTCTATTGAGGCATATATGAGCAGATTTCACAAGCCTGAAAGTGATGAGCTGGCAGCTTCTGCTGCTAAGCTGATATTCGAATTTTTGCTCAAAGCCTATGATGATGGCTCCAATCTGGAAGCCAGAGAAAAAATGAGCAGGGCAAGTGTATTGGCAGGCTTAGCAGTTGATATAGCGGGTACTACAGCAAGCCATGCATGCTCCTATCCCCTAACCTACTTGTACGACATGAGGCATGGAGAAGCCTGTGCTTTTACCTTGGATTCAATTATTAGAATAAACGCAGAAGCAGAAGATGGACGGCTTCATGAGCTTGCATCAAAGATAGGCTTTAGAGACGCCTTCCAAATGGCTGACCAGATAAAAGCTATGAAGAAGCAAATGGGTATGAAAGCTACACTTAAGGATGCCGGAATCGAATTGAGCGACATTGATAACTTGGCAATCCTAAGCATGCAGCCTGATATGATAAATAATCCTGTTCCAATAAAGATAGATATGCTGATAGAAATGTATCGGGGGCTTAGTAAGTGAAAAAATAAAAGGTATACAATTAGTATACCTTTTTCTTTCTATTTATCTAATTCAGCAGTGCAATGAGGGCATCTGGTAGCATCAATATGTATTTCGCTATAGCAGTATTTGCATGCTTTTGTCTTCGGTGCAGCAGGTTGTTCCTTCTTCTTTGTAAAACGATTCAACTGCTTTACTACTATGAACATAGAAAATGCAATAATCAAGAAATCAATCACATTGTTCAAGAAAATACCAAGGTTTAGAGTTGCAACCCCAGCTTCCTTGGCTTGCTCTAAGGTCTCAAAGCTTCCTTTTCCTAAAGTTATAAAGAGATTGGTAAAATCCCTGTCTCCCAGCAGCAAACCAACCAATGGCATTATAATGTCAGCGACTAAGGAAGAAACGATTTTTCCGAAAGCACCTCCAATCACAACACCGACTGCTAAGTCCATTACATTGCCCTTCATGGCAAACTTTTTAAACTCATTCCACATATATAACTCCCCCTATTTACACGTCAAAGCTAAGTTTAGCCTTGCTGTGCAGATTCCTCTTTGATTATACGATAAATCTTATATTTAAGAAAGAGTGCAAAGCATTTGTTTTGCACTCTTTCTCACTATCTCTTTTTACTTATTGCTTCCTTGGCTGCAGCGACGATATCTTCTGCAGTCATATGATATTTCTTCTTCAGATAATCTATCTTAGCAACTTCACCGAAATGGTCCTGTACTCCGATTGCCTTCATCGGTACAGGGTACTCCTCAACCAATATTTCTGCAACAGCACTCTTCAGTCCGCCTACTACGTTGTGGTTTTCGCAGGTTACTGCTGCACCAGTTTTCTTAACTGACTTAAGTACTGCTTCTCTATCAATTGGTTTAATAGTGTGTATATTGATAACTTCTGCGGCAATGCCTTCAGCCTTCAGCATGTCGGCTGCCTTCAAAGCCTCAGTAACCATTATGCCAGTGGCAAATAATGATACATCCTTGCCCTCTCTAAGGAGGTCAGCCTTAAACAAGTCAAACTTATAATCCTCTCCAAATACTGCCGGCACTGACTTTCTGAACATTCTTATATATACAGGACCATCATAGTCCACTAGCTGCTGCATTGCCTGCGCCAGCTGCATATTGTCAACAGGCTCGAATATAACTATCTCAGGAATACTTCTCAGTACTCCTATATCCTCCATGCTCATGTGAGTGCCGCCGTTTAATTCTGCTGATATTCCCGGGTCAGTACCTACAATTTTAACATTTCTTTTCGCATAGGTAATAGATATAGCAATCTGGTCGCACATTCTTCTTGTAGCAAAAGGAGTAAATGTAGTTACAAAGGGTATAAAGCCGTACGCTGCCATACCCGCTGCTATACTTGCAGCATTTGCTTCAGCTATACCTACATCAAAGGCTCTCTCCGGGAATTTATCGCGGAGCTTAATGGTGCCGTTTGCTTTTGCAAGGTCTGCATCTATTACAACGATTCTCTCGTCTTTTTCCATCATTTCTTCTAAGATTGATCCGAAGACCTGTCTCATCTCTTTATTTTCGTACATGCTCGCACCTCCTACTTTAATTCTTCAAGAGCTCTGATTCTATCTTCTTCGCTTACAGGCATGCTGTGATTTGCTGCACCCATAGCTTCTATAAAGGAGACACCTTTGCCCTTTATTGTGTTCAGTATTATCATAGATGGCTTATCCACTGATGTTTTTGCTTTTTCAATAGCATTGTATATAGCTTCTATATCATGTCCGTCAATACTTTGAACATTCCAGCCAAAGGAGGTCCATTTTTCCTCCAAAGGTGCAACGCTTATGACATCATCTGTATTGCCGTCTATTTGCATTCTATTGTTATCTGAAAAGGCAATCAGGTTGTTCAGTTTAAAATGAGCAGCTGCCATAGCGGCTTCCCAAACCTGACCTTCTTGACTTTCTCCATCCCCAACTATGCAGTATATGTACACGTTATCTTTCTTTATCTTTGATGCCTTTGCCATACCTACGGAACAGGATATGCCTTGACCAAGTGAGCCTGCTGTCATATCGATTCCGGGAGTCTTAAGCATGTCGCAGTGGCTTGGGAGCATTGTCTCAGGCTTGTTCAGTGTTTCAAGCTCCTTCACATCAAAGTATCCTCTGTCAGCCAAAACAGCATATACGGCAGGACCTGCGTGTCCCTTTGAAAGCACGAATCTGTCTCTGCCCTCCATCTTTGGCTCTGCGGGGTTTATGTTCATTTCCTTATAGTAAAGCACTACCAGGGCTTCCACCACAGATAAGCTTCCGCCTACGTGACCAACACCCAGTTTACCTATCTCATCAATTATCAAACGGCGTATGTGACGGCTTTTATCCTGCAAGTTAATAATTTCAGTCCTATCCATGTTTTATTCCTCCTTTTTATATTCATTGGCATATTATAAGCTGTAAAGTTTCTGGATTATATAACTTCTATTATATAAAATAATATATTTTTGCTTTACATGCAAATATTATTATACTACATATCTCCATTTAATAAACCATAATATTGTATTTGTGCTGGTATAAATGCAAATAATACATCTATATAATTTTGAGAGGATGAGACTTATGAACAATATAAGATACGAGAAACCTACAAACAAAACCTTCCAGGAAGCTGTAGAAAGTATTACCAAATCCTTGGCTGAGCAGAACTTCGGAGTGCTTTGGAAGCTGAACTTTAAGGATAAGCTCCAGGAAAAGGGAATAGACTTCGATACTGACTTCATGATACTTGAGGTCTGCAATCCCAAGCAAGCCGCAGAAGTGCTCTCTTCACATATAGATGTGGGTTATTTCCTGCCTTGCAAGGTTGTAGTCTATCAAACTAAAGCCGGTGTAGTAATAGGCACTATGAATACCGAAATGCTAATCGGTATGCTGGGCTATGAAGACCTGTCTCCGGTAGCTGCAAATGTACAGCAAATACTCCGCACAGCTATAGATAATGCACTATAAAAACATTTGTTAACCAATATCGTTTTTGTGGTTGACAATCCCCTCTCCGTATATTTATAATG
>JAQZBM010000240.1 GCA_029238945.1 Clostridia bacterium | reverse complement strand
AGTGGTGAAATACTTGGTATAGCAGGCGTCGACGGAAACGGACAAACTGAACTTCTGCAAACAATTACAGGCCTTCAGAAGCCAACTGCCGGCGAGGTTCTGATAAATGGCAAAGAAATAACCTCTGCGCCGCCAAGAACCGTTATAGAAAGCGGTGTGGGACATATACCGGAGGACAGACATAAGAGAGGCTTGATACTGAACTTCTCCCTTGCTGAAAACACCATATTGGGAAGTCACCATAATAAGAGATTCAGAAGCAGATTTGGACTGAACTATGCAAAGATAAAAGAACACGCAAGACAACTGATTAAAGATTTTGACGTTAGAACTCCAAATGAGAATGTAGCAGCAAGATCTCTTTCAGGTGGGAATCAGCAAAAGCTGATTATAGCAAGAGAGGTTGAGAGAGACCCCGGCCTTTGCATTGCGGCACAGCCTACCAGAGGCTTGGACGTAGGGGCTATAGAATTCGTTCACAAGAGACTTGTTGACCTAAGAGACAGTGGCAAGGCAGTACTGCTGGTTTCACTGGAGCTGGATGAGATAATGTCTCTATCAGATAGAATAGCAGTTATGTATGATGGCAAGATAGTTGCTGTTGTAGACGCCAAGGATGCTACAGAGAAAAAGCTGGGCATACTTATGGCCGGCGGTAGCTTAGAAAATCAAGCGTAAGGAGGGTGTTGAATGCAAAACAGGATGAATGATAATATACTATTAATACGTCAAACCGGTAAAGCAATTATATATCCTCTTATAGCTATTTTGCTTTCTTTTATAGTTGGAGGTATTGTTGTAGCGGTTTTCGGCAATGACCCTATTGTTGCTTATAAAGCATTGTTCAAAGGCAGCTTGGGAAGCTGGAGCAATTTTGGTGAAACACTTGTTTCAGTTACTCCTTTGATACTTACAGGTCTTTCTGTAGGTTTTGCCTTCAGATGCGGACTATTCAACATAGGTGCAGAAGGACAATTTATAATAGGTTCAGTAGCAGCTGTGTGGATAGGTTGGACATTTAAAGGCTTACCGTCCATAATACATATATTGCTTGTATTGTTGGCAGGTACTCTGGCAGGCGGAGTTTGGGGCGGCATCATAGGCTGGTTGAAAGCAAAGGTTGGTTCCAACGAAGTTATCAATAGTATAATGATGAACTATATCGCTATGTACTTCAGTAATTTTGTTGTCATGAATTTGTTGAACGAGCCTGACAAGGCTTTCTCCTTCGCTATTCAAGACTCAGCTAAGCTTTGGAGATTTGCAGAATCCATAACAGTATTTAAGGGCTCAAGAGTTCACTTTGGTATACTTATAGCTTTGGCAGTTGCACTTTTCGCATACTACCTGCTGAATAAAACCGTACTTGGCTATGAAATCAGAGCTGTAGGCTTCAATCCTCACGCAGCAGAGTACGGCGGCATAAATGTGTCTAAAAACTTAATGTTGTCCATGTTTATATCCGGTGCATTTGCAGGCTTAGCCGGAGCAATAATGGTATCGGGTATACAATTTAGAGTAAACAACCTGTTTGGTTTTACTAACTATGGTATGGACGGTATAGCCGTAGCGTTGGTAGCAAATAACCACCCAGTGGGTATAATACTGTCTGCCTTCTTGTTTGGTGTGCTGCAAAAGGGCGGTCCTATGATGCAGCTGAAAGGAATACCAAAAGAGGTTGTTGGTATAATACAGGGTATCGTAATATTGTTCGTTGCTGTTAACTTTGTTAAGTTTATAATAGAAAACTATACAGAGAAGCAAAAGATAAAACGAAGCAACGCAGAAGGGGAGGTAAAGTAGAATGGATTTTTTAGTAATACTAAGCATTATAATTCCAGCTACCGTAAGATCTGCTACTCCCTTGATATTTGCAGCTTTGGGAGGTAACTTCTCAGAACGTTCCGGAGTAGTAAACATCGGTCTGGAAGGTATTATGACAGTAGGAGCCTTCAGTGCAGTTTTCTTCTCCTATAAGACTGGTTCACCATGGATGGGTATGTTTGGCGCCATGTTATTCGGTGGGCTGTTTGGATTACTTCTTGCTTTCCTAAGCATCAAGTTCAAAGCAAATCAAGTTATCGTCGGTACTGCAATAAACATTCTGGCAGCCAGCTTAACAACCTTCTTATTGGTAGAAATATGGGGAAGACCAGGACAAACAAACAGTGTAAGCGCTTTTCCAAACTGGGGGCCTTTCACAATATTCACCTATTTAGCCTTTGCTTTGGTGGCGGTATCCTATTACGTAATATTTAAGACTCCTTTCGGATTAAGGATAAGAGCAGTTGGAGAACATCCTAAGGCTGCTGACACTTTGGGAGTAAATGTTTATGTAACAAGATATGTCTGCGTAATAATAAGCGGTGTTTTAGCAGGCTTAGGCGGCGCTTCAATATCAATAGGCTCCTTGAATCTTTTCAAGGAAGGTATGATTGCAGGCAGAGGCTTCATCGCTTTGGCGGCACTTATCTTTGGTAAGTGGAACCCGATTGGAGCGGCAGCAGCTTCCTTGTTCTTCGGCTTTGCAGATGCTCTGCAAACTGTGTCGAACAATCTGCCGATACCAAGAGAATTCATTTTCGCAATGCCATATATATTGACTATGCTTGCAGTTTCAGGCTTCATAGGAAAATCAGTAGGACCTGCTGCCAGCGGTATTCCATATGAAAAGGGCGAAAGATAAAAAGTATAAATTTTATAGAAAGAAAGACCGGTTTTGAACCGGTCTTTTTTCTTATGGCAAATATTTGTTTATGATCCCATAAAGCACTGATTTTCTTTATTGTTAAAAATTTGCTGAGGCCTATTGTTATGGAAGCTTGTACAAATATGATATAATATAATAGAGTCAAAAACAGCCCCGGCAGAGGTGATATTATGAGAATGGGATATGAACTTACAATTGAACAGCAGCAAAAACTTGTCATGACACCAGAGCTTAAGCTAGCGCTTAAGATACTGCAGCTTCCGTCTGTCGAATTGGAGGAGCTTATTCAACATGAGCTTGAAGTCAATCCTGTCCTTGAGGTAGTTGAAGAGATAAAGGAAGAGAAATCAAAGAAGGAACAG
Organism: Clostridia bacterium; assembly: GCA_029238945.1. Lineage (GTDB taxonomy): Bacteria > Bacillota > Clostridia > Lutisporales > Lutisporaceae > GWB2-37-7. The sequence goes on along the minus strand of JAQZBM010000240.1, from coordinate 1,399 downwards.
ATGGAAGCAGCTCTGCAGAAGGATAAGGACGTAGATTGGAAGGAATATCTGCAGTTTCAAGGTAAAAGCTATATTATAGACAGCTTTGACAGTGAGGATGCTTCAGAGACAAACTATGATAATCTGATTACCTATTCCAGTACTTTGAAGGATTATTTGCTGTTTCAGCTCAATCTATCTTTACTGAGACACGAGTTGAGGGATTTAGGAGAATTGATTGTTGAATCCTTGGACGATAACGGATATCTTACAATAGATCTTCAAGAGCTTGCCAATATGGTAAAGCTGGATATAAATACTGTGGAACGGGTCTTAGGCATCATTCAAACCTTCGATCCTGCAGGAGTTGGAGCAAGAGACCTAAAGGAATGCCTTTTGATTCAGCTGAGGCTAAAGGGTCAGTTAAACGAGAAAACAGAACTGCTGGTAAACAAGCACCTGGACGATATCGCAAGCAACAGACTGAGCAGCATATCCAAGTCATTGGGTATTTCGATAGATGAGGCACAAGCTGTCAGCGACGAGATAAAGGCCTTGGAGCCAAAACCCGGCAGAGCCTTTGCAAACAGCTCTTCTACGAAATATATAGTGCCGGATGTCTATATAGATAAAGTGGGAGATGAATATGTAATCACAATCAACGATTACTATAATTCCTCACTTCGGATAAATCAGTACTACAAAAGCTTGCTGCAGCATGAGGATAAGGCCTCACAGGCATCGGTATACATCAACAACAAGCTTTCCTCGGCAATGTGGCTGATAAAAAGCATTGAGCAGAGGAAAAATACACTGTATAACGTCATGCAGGCAATCCTTGAATATCAAAGGGATTTCTTTGATAACGGCGTAATGCATCTGAGAACTATGACCTTGAAAAATATTGCGGATATGGTGAATGTGCATGAATCAACAGTAAGCAGAGCCATAAACGGCAAATATGTTCAGACCAATCGAGGCGTATTTGAGATAAAATATTTCTTCAAAAGCGGTGTAGACAGCTCCAGCGGTGATGCTGTATCCTCCGAAAGCATAAAGAAGATGATAAAGGATTATATAGATAAAGAAGACCAAAAGAGGCCAATAAGCGACCAACTGATAGCAGACAGCCTTATAAAGGAAGGATATCTGATATCAAGACGTACTGTGGCAAAATATAGAGATGAGCTGGGCATACCGGCATCGTCAAGGCGAAAAAGATATTAGGAATGTGCTGATGCACATTCCTTTTTTATGGGATAATGTAGGGGTCAGTTTCCATGCTGACCCTTATGACATTGCTGCGTATTCGGGCTGGCATGGAAACCAGCCTCTACAATACTATGAAAAATGACGCATTTCATGTATCGATTATAAACAATATTGGAAACATATAGTTGCATAATTAAATTCAAAATAT
>JAQZBM010000239.1 GCA_029238945.1 Clostridia bacterium | reverse complement strand
CGCTATAGCAATATCACTCAAGCTGGATGGCTTGGCTGCAGGTGCAGCTGTTGTGGGCTGCAGTGCACAGATGATTGGTTTTGCAGTGGCAAGCTATAGAGAAAATAAGCTTGGCGGACTGATTGCACAAGGATTGGGAACCTCTATGCTTCAAGTACCCAACATTATTAAAAATCCTTTGATATGGATACCGCCTACCGTGGCTAGTGCCATTCTAGGGCCCTTCGCTTCGGCAGTGTTCAAGATGAAAAACACCCCAGTAGGTGCAGGTATGGGAACCAGCGGCTTGGTAGGCCAATTTGCAACAATTGATGCCATGGGAATGGGTTCATTGCCCCTGATTATTATTCTGCATTTCATCGCACCTGCTATCATAACCTTGATTATCGCGGAATATATGCGAAAGAAAAATTGGATCAAATTCGGAGATATGAAATTAGATTTATAACATACAATAGAGGCTGATGACAAACTGTCATCAGCCTCTATTATTTAAATTTATATTACCAGCCTAGCCCTGTAACAAAAAGCTTATATAGCATATCAAAGGCATCTGCACGAGTTATGTTGTCATTTGGTCTTATGGCACCATCCTCATAGCCTTCTATAACACCTTCTGCCAATTCCTGCTTAGCCCAATCCGGTATTTCATCTGCATCTGCAATTTTGGTTAAATCTGCAGGCTGACATTCAGTCAGAAGCTTCAAAGCCTTGCTTATCATAACAGCCCCTTCAATACGGGTTATAGGTTCTTCTCCTCTGAATTCTTTACCTTCACCTGCAATGAGTTTTGCTCTAATCAAGGTTCCAACCGGAGTCCATACCCAATCTGCTATTTGGTTGCTATCAGTAAAATTAGCATAATTGAAGATATTTGCTTCTGATTTGTTCATCAAAGGCAATTTATGGTCATCAACATCAATATTCAGCAAACGGGAAATCAGCATCGCAAACTCCGCACGTGTGATAGTCTGTTGTGGTCTTGCAAGTCGGACCTTGGTCTCTCCCATTATTGGTATACCTTCGATAATACCCAATCCATTCATACGATTAAGAAGCTGCTCTGCATCACTGCCTTCTAAATCGCTAAATTCCGGCTGTATTACTCCAAAGACAACAAACCAGCCTTTATAGGCATTATCATTGATTGCCTTAACCTTACCTTCTCCATTTGTATAGGTAGCAAGTGCAACCCAATTTTTCTTTTCAGCATTCCAATAGTAGACTCTCGGTGTATTATCTGTGTTACTTTTACTCAACTCTATATTATACGATAGCTGAAGCTCCTTGCTGTCATCCATGATCTTAATTGGCTGGCTTAAAGTGATATAGCCCTTCATCCTTCCAATAATTGTACCATCAGGCAAGTTCTCTGTGTTTGGTGGTACTTCCTTAGGCGGAGATGACTTTTTAACTACCTTTTTATCATCATTGACAATTGTCAACACAGCATGGTCTTGTTCTCCTAACTCTGCACTTCCGGTTACATCAAACAAAGTCAGATTTACAGTTTCATTGCCTTCGACCTTTGAGTCGTTTTTTATCTGAACTTCAAAGGTCTTAATCAATTCTTCCCTATTGAAGGTTAGGGTGCCAACTGTCCTTTCATAGTCTACACTTTCTTTGGCAGTACCATCACTGGCAGCAAAGTTAACAGTTACTACATCTCCTGATGCCAATGAAAATTGTTCTTCATTGTCTTGAGGGGTATATACAACTGTAATGCTAGCTTTTCCTTTATCCTCCTTAATGGAATATATCGACTCTGCAAAATTGATTGTTCCTGCTTCAGGTTCAGCTACATACTCATCGTCATCAATAATTGTAAGTGTTGCAATAGTTATTTCTCCCGGTCCTGCTCCTCTTCCATCTACAAGCCACAATTTTACTGTCTCATCTTCTTCCGCAATGGAGTCGTTTTCAATTGGGATTGTAAATATTTGCTCATACGTATCAGCAAATATTAGTATACCGGAAGCCTTCGTATAGTCACTGCCCTCTATTGCAGTAATCTCTTCGGTTGTATATTCAACTGCTATGGCGCCCTCTGGTATTTCATCATCAGATATCAATGTCATATAGTATGGTCCTTCATATTCTTCAGGATCATATATTACCTTAATTTGTGCTACACCAGCGTCTTCCTTAACTAAATAGTTATTTCTTTCAAAGCTGATGGTGCCTCGATAATAATCATTATCCTCATCGTCATCTATGATTTTAACTTCTGTTTCTCTTAGTTCACCAAAAGTATAGCCAGCATCAGCCTCCACCAATTTTATGCTAAGGGTTTCATCAGGCTCTTCTTCACCATCATTAAGCAGTGGTATCCAGAGATGGTATCTCGCCTCGCCAGCTGCAATCTCAAAAGTGCCAGTTTCTACATCTTCAATGTAATCCCGCCCTTTAGAAGTTGATATATCAGTTATTCTATACATTACATCCACGGCTCTTTCTGTGCTGCCGCTTCTTGTTACATAAACGCTGACTCCATCTCTCTCAATTGTCTCATAACTAGCCTGCTCAAATTGAACTGTATTTCTTGGCAGATCATCGTTATCTGCAATCCAGACCACTGATTCGTTAGGAAGTGTATCTACCACATCTTCATCATTAACCATTTTAATTCTTAAAAAAATCTTAAATACTTCATATCCAGGTTCATATTTAGTGTCATCAATGATGTTTACATCAAAGGTCTTCTCAGTATCACCTGCCCCAAAGACTAGCTCCCCAGTTCCACCAATTGTGTAGTCCTCGTTAAATGTAGCAGTAATTCCTTCTTCTATAATAGCACCATAGGATACGACCACATTGTCGCTGTCTTCACCGGATCTTAAAACTCTAAAAGTAATTGTTCCATCTTGTTCATTCCATGTATAATTATTATACTCGAAGTTTATTGGGTCAGCCAATGTTCCATATACCTCAAACGCCAGAGATATATCCTGAATTCTATTAGAGTCCGAAATATTTAGTTCTTTTAGTGGGATTACAAATTCGTATACCTTATGCTGGTAAGCTACCTTATCTGTATAAATAAAGGATGGCTCTCCCCACTTGGTATCAAGAACGGACTGTTTGAATTCCTTTATACCAGTTGCTGTCTTTACATATACTTTTGTATAGTCCTTATCTCCATCCATGGTGTTGTCACTTGTCGCATCAATTGCTACATAAAGATTTTCACTATCATTTTTCACCCAGCCATACATAAATCCTGAGGGATGTCCGGATCCGGGAAGACATATCTGCTTAAAAAATGGTTCCTCGGTAGATAATGTATCTAATAGCTTGTTAATAGCTGAAGTCTTGCTATCTGCGCTCAATTTATATGTGTAGAAGCTTGAGTTTTCATTAATAACCCACTCACCCCGTTGAACCGGAAATAAAAATGGCGTCTTACTGATAACTTCTGCTTCTATTCTTGCATAGATCTCCAGAGTTTTACTGTTTTCCACCTGTGGAAAAGTAAGCTCAATCTCTTTTCCTGCTAAACCTGCCACATCAAAATCCTGCTTGGACAGCTTCCTAAGGGGTATATTCTCTTTATTTACCTTAATCGGCATTTTGCCTCCTAGAAGTACTGCGTCCAAATGTGCATTGCCGCCTTGATTCTGGACAATCTTGATTTTGACTTCCTCTGTATTCGGAATTTCAGTAATTCTTAGCTCTTTTTTACGTAAAAATCTATCAAAGGATAAACTCCCCTGTTCTTGCCAGGAGTTGTCTTTCAACATATAAACTACTAGGTCACCGTTAGACTCGAAATTACCTTGTGGACTATTCTCTGATGCTGGTGGTTTATTCGTCGTAGCTTCTGCAAGTGAGGCAACAGGTAATAATGCTATTATCAGCATTATTGATAACATTATGGCTGTAATCTTTTTATACAATAAAATCACCTCTTAGTTTTTACTTATTAGCAGTCTATCCTCCTTCCTTTTTATTTGCTCTATTCATAAATCAAGCCTGAATTCATTTGTACCTTATTCATCATCCCCTTCTCCAGTTATTCCCATATACGCTATAGTCATATGTCTTAACACTAGAAGTTATTCATAAACCTGATAGCACATTACACATATTTATGATATCCTCAAAAACCTAATGATCTAATAAAAAAAGCCGGATACCTAAGCTGTTACACTCTTGTATTCGACTTTGCAGTTCCTATTAAAATTGATTAACGTAGTTCTATAAGCAAAGCATGGCACTGCCGTGTCAAATTGGCCGCTGATGACTCTCATATAATCTCCATAAACATTATATTCTGCCAATCATATATACTTTTTACCTTTCATTCTAAGTTCATGCATAAAAAAACAAGGTATTAACATATTAGCTAATACCCTGCTGACCTACCGATATTTACCTTATGATCCTTGTCTGCCATTTATTTCTCCTATATATCCAATACCCATACATGCATACAAATAAATTGCTGAAGCTCATAGAGAACCATATGCCTGTTTCTCCTGCTTTTGT
>JAQZBM010000238.1 GCA_029238945.1 Clostridia bacterium | reverse complement strand
GGTACAGCTATAACTGCCATCATACAAAGCAGCAGTGCTACTACCGTAATGGTAGTTGGTCTGGTGAATGCAGGAATAATGAATTTAACTCAGGCAGTAGGGGTAATCATGGGTGCCAATATAGGTACCACAATGACAGCACAGCTTATTGCTTTTAAGTTTGATGATATTATTCCATATACACTGATAATAGGTGCGGTATTATTATTATTTTCTAACAAAAAATCTTATAAGCTTTTGGGTGAATTCTTTATAGGCTTTGGACTTTTGTTCTCGGGAATGAATGCCATGAGCGATGCCATGAGGCCTTTGAGAGATATTCCGGAATTCCAACATTTTATGGTAACACTTCAGCACAATCCATTGCTTGGCGTTCTGGCAGGCTTAGGCTTGACAGCTATTGTACAAAGCAGCAGTGCTACTATAGGTATATTGCAGGCATTGGCTTTACAAGGGCTGATACCTCTCGATGCAGCTCTTCCGATACTTTTCGGAGACAATATCGGAACATGCGTGACAGCACTGCTTGCAAGTGTAGGCGCATCAATTACAGCTAAGAGAGCGGCAATTATGCATCTTACATTTAATATTATAGGTACACTGATTTTCTTGATTATTCTAAAACCGGTAATTTGGCTGGTCGGCCAAACTGCGACAGATATTTTGAGACAAATTGCCAATGCGCATACCTTCTTTAATATTGCTAACGTACTGATACAACTGCCATTTGCAGCATTGCTGATTAAATTTGTTAACAAGATTGTACCCGGTGAAGACAAGCATGATGAATTTGAACTACAGTATCTTGACAAGAGAATTCTTGAGACACCGACAGTTGCAGTTGTTCAGATAGTAAAAGAAATCATAAGAATGGGCGAAATTGCAAGAGAAAATGTAACTAACGGAATACATGCAGTTTTGGCTTATAATGATAAGCTTATAGATGCAATATATGATAACGAAAAAGTAATCAACGAACTTGAGAAGAGAATAGGCGAGTATCTTGTAGAAGTTGCAAATACTGCAATAAGTGAGGACCAGAGACATAAAGTAAGCGCCCTTTTCAATACCATACATGATATTGAGAGAATAGGCGACCATGCAGAAAACCTTGCAGAAATAGCACAGTACAAGAAAGAAAATAATATCAACTTTTCCAGCGATGCAGTGGACGAGCTTAAGCTCATTGCCGAGAAAGTGGACGGCGCATTGACAAATTCTCTTGAAGCATTAAAAACAGAGAATCCTGATTTGGTTCAGAGAGTTGATGATTATGAGAAGACCGTAGATGATCTTCGTGACCAGTTTAAGGATGCTCACATCGCAAGATTGAACGAAGGAAGCTGTAATATAAATTCGGGTGTTATATTCCTGGACCTGATAACTAACCTTGAAAGAGTAAGTGACCACAGCGTCAATATTGCAGACGTAGTAAGACCAAGCGTTAGAAAGCAATCAGAACAAGAAAATTAATGATATTTGTAAACAGCAGACATAAATTGCATGTCTGCTGTTTTTTTTATGCAGAGAATGATTACAAATTATATTAATGCAGAAATTAATAAGGTTTGGTAAAATATAATATCATATACCTTAGGAGGCCTTTATGAAGCAATTTGACTATCTAAGACAAATAAGCGTGTTTTCTCAGCTGGAGGAGAAGCATCTGGAGAAAATAGACAGCATATCAATAACTCGGAATTACACAAAGGGCAGAATAATTATAATGGAGGGTGAACCGGGAGAAGCGTTTTTCTATATAAAATCAGGGCTTGTAAAGATAAGCAAGCTTTCCGGAGACGGCAGAGAGCATATACTTCATATATTGAATGAGGGTCATGTTTTTGCTGAGGTAAGCTTATTCAGTCAAGAGCCATATCCTGCTACGGCTGAAGTCATGGAAGATGCACAGATCGGCATGATAAAGAACTCTGATTTGGAGAAGCTGATAATAGAAAACCCCGAAGTCTCACTGCAGCTAATCAAATACTTAAACAAAAGATTGATTGAGGCTCAGATAAAGGTAAGAAACCTGGCGTTGTATGATACCTATGGCAGAACTGCACAAGCCTTAGTCAAGCTCGCGGAGGATCATGGCAGGAAAACAGAACAGGGGATTGAACTTGATCTTGGAATATCACGGCAGGAGCTGGCCAACATTGTAGGAACAACAAGGGAAACTGTAATAAGAGTTCTTGCTGTCTTTAAGAAGGAAAAGTGCATTGAATTGGATAAAAGCAATATCATAATTAAGAATTTAGAAAGAATTAAGCAGTGGTACAGTTAATTAATAGGTGTTAGATGACAGCTATTAGGTAACAGGTAACAGGTAACAGGTGGCAGGCCTCAGTCACTAGTCTCTGGTCACTAGTGGAAAAGAGTTTTGCCACTCAAGGAGTGTCATCCTGACGAAGGAAGGATCCTTTGTACTATGTAAGATGCTTCATTTCATTCAGCATGACATCTATAGGGAATATGCCGGTAGAAATACAGGTCTACCGGCATATTCCCTATTTGTTCAGGGCTTTCAGCCTGTTTATTTTAACTCCCATTTCTGAGAACTTCTTCTCATATTCGGTCATTACATTTGACGGATCAACCAAGCTATGCAGGTCATAGTTTACTTCGGTAAGCTCGTAACCGCTTTCCTTAAATTCCTCTACAGAGAAATCGAACAAATCCCTGTTGTCAGTTTTAAAAATTATCTCAGCATTTGGCTTTAGAAGCTGCTTATACTCGTTTAAATAATTCCTGTGGGTCAATCTTCTCTTAGCATGTCTGACCTTTGGCCAAGGATCGCAGAAATTGATATACAATGTATCAATTTCACCCTCTTCAAAAATCTCACTGATGTAATCTATATTTGTGGGTAGAATTCTTAGATTATCAAGGGCAGGTTCAATATCTAAGGCTCTGTTCATGGCAATCAGCGCTACCTCATTCTTTTTCTCTATGCCAATATAATTTATATCACGGTGGATGCTAGCATTTATTGTGATAAATTGACCGCGGCCCATTCCCAGCTCTACATGGAGAGGCTTTGAGTTGTCAAACAGCTGGTTCCACTTGCCTTTGTAGAGTATTGGCTTGAAAACAACTAATTTGGGATGCTCTAGCATTTTGTCAACCGCATAGGGTTTATGTCTCATTCTCATAGGTTTCCTCCTGGTTGCTAAACAATTATATTATAATAATTAAGACTTATTTATTATGAATTATTATAGGAGGATTGTCAATTTATCATTATTAAAGCCATGAGACAAAACCCATGGCTTTAAAACTCTATCTTCCTATAAACATTTGAGTGTAAGTATAGCTGCCGTTGCCTTTTGGATACAGCCCTATACCTATTTCAGTAAAGTCCGGATTCAGTATATTTTTCCTGTGTCCTTCAGATTTCATCCATGCATTATGGGCGCCATCGGCATCTTGATTTATTGCCAGGTTTTCACCTGCATACATATAGCTGATACCATAGGTCTTCATCATGTCAAAGGGTGAGCCGTAAGTAGGAGATTGGTGACTGAAGTAATCCTTCTCTACCATATCCTTTGATTTCATAGTTGCCAGCTTGTTCAGCTCGGTATTTGCCTTTAGAGGTGGAGCTCCAACCTTGGCTCTTTCTGCATTGGCAAGTTGAAGTATTCTTGCTCCTTGTGTTGAAAGAGTACCGTTGCCTGTTGCTTCAGGTGTATTTGCTGCTGTTTCTTCGTTTCCTGCGCCTGTATCAGTTCCAGTATTTACGCCTGTACGTTCATTTACGCCGGTAGTGCCCGGATCATAGCCGCCCGCTGCACCTGTCTGTCCGGTATCTGTACGCGGAATAGGCTTAGCAGCTGTGGGTGCAGTTGATGCAGGCTGTGCTGAGTATAGTTTCGCATAATTTGGTGATATGCAGCCTATTTTGGTTGTGTCAGGTACGTTTACGATATACCAGCCGTCAAGCTTTCCGATAACCTTTACTCTGTCACCGGATTTTAGGTTTCCAATTATAGGAGTATTTACGCTTGGACCGGACCTTATATTTGTGCTTTTAGCTGTTATTGTTGCATAGCTGTAGTCCAGCTTTGAGAACAAAGATGAAGTCTGGTTATCATTCTTGTTAACATTATTTCTGTTATTATTTTGATTGTTCTCTGCTGTATATGGAGTTTCCATGCCCGGGTTGTAGTTCCTGTTGTTATCTGCATCACCGGTATCAGGTCTTCTTGCAGGACCCGGTGCGCATGCCGCAAGGCTCCAAGCCAAGACCGTAAATATAAGTATCAGTGCAATCAGTTTACTGTGCTTGTTCATATATATTCTCCTTTCATAAAATCATATATAAATAGTTTCTTTATTTTAATGAAAAATATGATTGCAGCCGGCTGGCAGAAGTTAGCACTTATTTGATTGCTTTATGTAAAATCTCCCATTTTATTGTAATGCTTTACTTGGCAGGTGTTTATAAAGTAAAATTGATAATAAATAGAATGTGTTTTGGAGGTAGTAATGGATACACTAATGCAAGCTTTGTTTATATTTTTTGCGAGA
>JAQZBM010000022.1 GCA_029238945.1 Clostridia bacterium | reverse complement strand
TACCGTTACCGTTCCAATGGTGTTGTTATCTTCCTTTTCTATTCATAATCTGGCAAGACTGGCTCAAATTTTTTACCAAGAAGCTGTAGTTTTGTATATGATATCAACTCAAAGAGTTGCCTGTCTTTATAATACATTAACTTATCGTATTGTTCTTTTGTAATTTTTTCACCGTGTGATGATAAATTTCGTGGCCAATACAAATCTTGAAGCATTTTGTTAAATGAAAATAAGCCTTCAACAAATTGTATTTTATTTTCTTTAACAAATTGTTTCAAATCATACCACATCAAAAGTTTTGTTGGCTTATTTTTTATATTTGAGAGTTGTATGATCTCATTTATTTCTTGCTCAATAACTCCACAATATTGTTTGAAAGGCATATTATAAGAAACCGTTTTTCTACTATCATCCTTTTCAAATTGTTCAGCCACAGAATCTGCAGAAGCCAAGTCCCACATAGAATTGTCTGATAAACCGCCACAATTAGTATGATAGATTGAATAGTAAAAATCGACTTTATCTAGTGGCACCCATTCAATCCATATGTTATCATTTTTCTTCTCCGCATAATCAAATTGCCATGATGACAATAGCCCATCTGTATCTACAAACACTTCAATATAGTCAATATATCTGTCTAGACCTTGTAATATAATTTGATATGCCAATCTGGATAAAGTAAGCATGGCACTATAATCACATCGTTGATAATCACTTTTCATTAAATATTCATTATAATTATTTGAAGCTATTTCGGATAAAACAATGGCTTCAGGATCTGTAAGTGTATTATCTTGATAGGTGTTCTTAACTTTTGTGATTATATCTTCAACATTAACTTCTATACCTACAACTTCATGAACCTCTTTTATTACTTCAAAATAACGGTCATTACCTCTTTGAGCAACAGAATACAATGACGAACACAAAAACTTTATCATATCATCATTGATATTTAATCTACTCAAATTTCCGATTAGTTGTTCTAATGTTGCAAGTACATAGTTTTTTAGCCCAGTAATGTAGTTGTGACGTGGAATTATTCCTAATTTATTATCTAAATATTCTCCGTCCACAAACTCATTTATTGGCTGCCAATTTATCATGAAATTGCCTCCTCATTTCATTGGTTGATTAAAAAATAATAGCCTTTTCTATCTAGAACAAGTTACATAAGAAGCAATATAGAATTCATCAAGCCGTAGATGTATTTATGATAATTTGTTAGCTATATTACTAAATTATGAAGTAGCCTATCTTCCCATTAAAACTACGGTGCCTGGCACCATAGAGTTTACTAAGACTAGTATTTAAACTAATATATTCTATATGTAACCCATCTATATTATATAATCATTTGAATACAGCACGTCCTCAAGTTTACTACTTGACGGATATAATGTTCTCGGATTTGGATTTATCTCATTTAGGAATTCATTTACATATGGAGACATCTTCTCTTTATTTTTAACTAGTCCTAGTAACTTTTTAATAAAAAGTTTATATATTTCACTTACAACTTCCATTGATAAATCGTTTATACGAGCAATATAACTTATCGTTTTTTCATACTCATGTGATGCAATAACTTCTTCAATCATAGCATTTTCGTCAAATTCATCGCACTTTCCAAGTAAATAGTCCTTTAATATAAACCTTTGTTCCTTTGATAAAATTAGCTCATAAAGAATAGTCCTTTTCTTATATCTATTGTACTCCGTTGCTACACTAATCTCAGGGAACTCATGATTACCTAGCATAGCTCGATAATCATTTATTAACGCAAAGATAAAATCATACAATACAAAGTAGTCATCCTTTTCAAATTCATTTCTTATATTTCCGACTCTAAACGGCTTTACTTTTATACAATAGTACACTTTCCCTTTTAAATGACCCAGAAATCCCTTTAGTATTTTGTGTGAAACACACATCTTTTGTCTATCATAATTGCGACATTGAATTGATTTATGTTCCAACCAGAAAACTCTCTTTTCAGAACCTAAATCAATGATCTTATTTTCAAGATTATCACCGTCAGTAGGAATCTCTTTACATATAAATATAATTTCACTCTTATATAGTTCATCAAATTTAATTTCTGTATTATATGCATCCGAATTAGCATCAACTTCCACTGATAGATAGTTTCCGAAAGAATACTGCACCATATTATCATAAAATATTCTATAAAACTCATCAATCCTATAATCGTAGTATATTGCTAACTCAAAAATTTTAAATATTAGAGAACCTAAGCTTTCTTTGCTAGTAATTAAATCGTCTATTAGTTTCATACTTGTTTTCATCACTGATTTTTCTACGATTTCAATCACTAACTGCTCTGATTCTTTCTTAATGCCTCTTCTATCAATTGTCAGCAGCTTCTCAGCATTTCCACTTAATAGATTAACAGAAAAATCAAAATTCTTATACTGACTGCTATGCGAAAGGACAATTCTTTCTTTAATAATCTCATCTTTTACAAATTCATGTTTATAAAACAGTGATGCATTAAAATTATGGTTATAGCTATCGTACTTTATCGTTTTATTTTCATCATAATAATCAACAAAATCCAATGAACATATTGTTAAGGTATCCTGATCAAAATATGTATAACGTAGTTTATTCGGCTTAATAATAAGCTTCCCTTTGACAATTTCCAAAAAATTCTCATCAAAAATAGTAGTATAAAATCTTTCGTCTATCACTATTTTGCCATTTTCTAGAATTATTTTCCAGTCTACGTTTACATACTCATTTAACTTCATTTCTCTACTGATACCAATAGGTTTACCCTCTGGCTTATTGTTGTATATATTATATAAATGTTGTTGTATCAACTTAGATTTGCTTTCGGTTTCATAATCAAATCTAGAACAATATAAATCATTGTAATAAACCTTCTCATTATCAATTTTAACAGATATGCAACTGCCTCTCTCAAATGGTTTATTATAATCTTCAATATCAATATATCCTTTTCCACTAGTGGTACTTTCAAATCTAATTTTCTTAGCCTTTTCATTGTCAGTCTTAGTGATGATTTCAAATTCATCAGCAACCATAAAAATTGATTGTAGCCCTAAACCAAAAGCTCCAGCCGGTTTTAGCCACTCAGGAATTTTATTTAGAATCTCATGCTTTCTACTCTTGTTTCCTACTTTAGAAATACTAAGAATGTCTTCTAATGATATCCCGGTTCCTTTATCTCTTAATTCAATCTGGACTTGTCCATATACATCTTTTATTTTTAATGATATGTCAAATTCCTCGACCAATCGTTCTGGAAAATTGTTTTCAACTATACTTGTTACTTCACCCAGTTGTTCGTATTTATTCCACAATTGGATAAGGGATGCATCTACTGCATTTTGAATTATCTCACGTAAAAATACAAACTTTGAACGGTAAATATTTGCACCTTGCAATAGCTCAACGGCTCTATCTTGTGATATTGAGAATTTTAAATTATTGTATTGTATCCAACTTTTATTGTTTTTAAAACTTATCTCTCTTTTAATCAAAGAAGGAGAATTACCGAAATCATTTTGTGCTATGCGACTCCAGTTCAAAGCTCCAAATTTCAACAAATCATCTATCCACTCAACCCAACCCTGTAATATTCTATATACATCTTTCATCTTACATTCAGCAATAATCTCAACACCGTTTGTGTTAACCAAATAATGGAGAATCGACTCATGTTTTGCTTTATGCAACTCTGATTCTTGAGGTAATGGCGTTGTTGTTTCTAAATAGTACTCATTAAATCTGTCTGTATCAAGATCTAGCAAGTCGCCTAAACAAAGCATAAAAGCAATAAACCTGGGGTGACAATAATCATCAGATATTCCATTTGTTGAATGAGGCAATTCCAAAATGTGATTGTAATCCATTTGATGTAATTCGCATATCTTTGCAATCAATCGAATAATTCTAATGCCTATGACTCTGTTAACCTGTAATTTCCCACAAAGATATTTCTCTAATTTTTCTGAACTTCTGTTAGCATGATTATTCCTAAAGCGAAATTCAACGAGTTTTAACACATCCTCGTAAATTTTCAGAGAATTTATATAATCCTTCTGCATTCCATCATTAACAATATCAACTGCGGAAAGTCTCTTTGACGTTTGATATAGTGGACTATTTTCATCATGCGAAAATCTATTTAAATCATTAATATATTCTTCACTTCCGAAATATTCTTCAACCTCACTATAATGCAACACCATTCCTAAATCATGGGAATAAGCCACTAGTAAGAGTAAAAAAATATCTGAAAAATATAAATCATTAATCCTATCTTTACCTAATATCCTCTCCATCTGACTTATAATCGTTTCAGAATGACTTGAATCATGTAAACTAAAATGGGGGAAATATACTGACACGTTATCTAATTGATTAGTAATATCGTTTTTAATAAATAGCCAGGTATTATAAATTTCTGTGGCCTTTACGCTGTTTTTGCTTAACTCAAAAAATCGTACTTCAAGCTTCATTTTTGCACCTCATCCTTCTTATCACAGTATTATATTCTAAATTCAATTAATTTGATATCCTAAAACCAACTTCCCATTGCAGACATAATATTAACTCTATTCTGTTACACAAATATTGTATCAATTTACTTAACATATATTTCTACAGATTCCTATAAATTCCTCCAAATTTACAAATATATCCCTATACATAAAGAATCGTTAAAGCACAACCCCTATAAACTCGAATTATCTGTTTTCTAAACACTCGAAAATAGGAAGCATAACTTTGCCAACTTGGTAAAGTTATGCTTCCTATTACAAAGAGCAAAAGATAAAAAACACTTTTACATTATTCTTTACTAAGATGCCAGGCTTAACTGTTAGTCAGTCATTACCTTCCTCTCGAGTTAATAACCAACTAAACACCTCACCTGGCACCTTTACATATAATCCTACTCCTCTTTATCCACAGCAGCCTCGTCCACCCATGTGTACTGCTTAGCTCTAGCCTTTCTATCGAGCATTTCCTGTAGCTTATCCTTATCCTTGATAATGACCTCTCCCGGAGTTGCGTCTTCTAGCAAGTCATCCATTTCGCTCAATGGTTTGTACCTGACCCCAATCACGCTCCAAGCCAGCAGTATTGTGCCTGCGATTAGCAGGTTAAGCCTCATTTCCCGTCCTGCACCTGTGCCTAGAATCAAGCTGACTAGGGGCGAGCTGAAGACATTGGTGCTCATCATGGGGGCGAATACCTTATCAGCCAATACACCTGCTGTAAGGTAGCTTATGGGTGTTAACATAGCTACCATCATACGGTTGATGGCAAATACACGTCCTTGCAGCTCCAGTCCTACCTTGACCTGTATCAAGGACTGCCAGTGGACATTTACGGCAGTTATGGAGAAGGCAACTCCAAACAGAGCTATTGCAGCAAATACAGGCAGCGGTCTTAATCCGGCAACAAACATTGAAATTGCCAGAGGGATAACAAAGCCGACCATACCCTTTGCCCTTTTCTTTGTGCCTCCGGTTACCAACATAGCTATAGCACCGGTCAAAACCCCTATTCCGGTAAATGCGTTTATGAATCCGAGCATTGAAGGGTTGGTGAAGGAAAGTATCAGCGGTGTCATAGTGACATCAAAAATGCTTCCCAAGAAATTGGCTACAAGGAAAAATGCAACCATTACAACCATGCTTTGTCTTTTGATTATGAAATTTAAGCCGCCCAGCAGTTCTTTCATGATAGGCTCCTCTTGTCTTGTAAACATAGTGTCAGGGAACCTTATGAAAATCAAAGCAGCTATGGATATTATGAAGGTTGCAAAATCTATGGCAACAAGTCCCTTAAAGCCTATGTAGTCCATGAATATACCGCCGCAGACTGATGCCAGTATACCCCCTATTGCAGCGGAAAACTGTGAAACACTGTTTGCCTGTGCCAGATACATCTTCGGTGTAATCTGTGTGATAGCCGCCAGATAAGCCGGCTGCCTGAAGCTGGTAGCAACAGACGCTATGACTGTAAAGAGATAAACCTCCCAAATTTGAAGAGAGTTATTGTATAGCAGCATCAGCAAATATAAGGAGCTAACAGCCGAAAGTATATCAGCAGCAAGTATGATAAGCCGCCTGTCAAGCCTGTCAATGATGGCGCCGGAAATCGGGAGTATTATAATAGTCGGTACTATTCCAAACAGCAGCATCATGGCAAACTGCGACAGCGCATTGGTTTGCTGATATACCCATATGCCTGTTCCAAAGGTGGACAATATCGTACCTACCTCAGATATTATCTGCACTATGGCTACTATCAGGAATAGCTGCATGCTTGGTACTACCTGCTTTTTCCCTTGCTTTTTCAGTGCCGATGTACTTCCTATGCACTCATCTGTTCTCTCAGCTTGCGGCACTTCCTGTGCACGTCCCTGCCATAGGCCAACCTTTTCTTTGATATACTCAGCCAGCTCTGCCGCTTGGTTCTTAAAGAAAAAGTGTCCCGCATTCTTAATGGTTTTTAAGTCTACATCATCACTGAAATGCTCCCATTCCTTATATCTTTCCTGATAAAACTCTGTAACTCTGTCTCCTTCGCCTATTACGCATGTTATCGGTGCCTTAAACTTCCCCTTTTCCTTATCGTTGTAGATTTGTGTATACCATTTCTCACATTCTACTGAGTCGTGCTTCAGATTCCTAAGTATGAACTCTGTTTCCTTCGGGTCAATGTCTTTATTCAAGCCTCCAATAGTTCTCATCATGTCCCTGTTGCCCTTGTCCGTCAATTTATAAGGGAATATCCTGTTCCAGATATCGAAGAACTTATTGGATATGCGGGGTGACGGGAACATAGCGCCTACGAAAACTCCGTCCACCTGTATCCCTGCTGCCTCCAGCTCATAAGCCAGGAATGCTGCCATAGTAGCACCTAAACAATGTCCGTAAAGGACTATAGGTCCCTTAACCTTCTCCTTGATTTCTTCCAAGCATCGGGCTGCACTGTCCTCAATGGCGGCTAATTCCTCATCAGGGCAGCTGTAGTCGTGTCCCGGAAGCTCCACAGAGTAAAGAGAGTAATTCTTGGGCAGCGCATTGGCCAAGGGTTGATAGGAAATCGCACTGCCGCCCCCGTATGGGAAGCAAATAAGAGATACAACCCTATCCTTTTCATCAACGGGCTTTGTAAGTTCATTGAGCATTGTTCTTTCACCTGAAACATCCTTTGATAAGTAAGCTGTCAGCTCGCGAATGGTCGGGTTCTTGAACAGCTCCATTACCCCGAGGCTGCTGCTGATGCTTCTTACCAGCTTAATTGCCTTAAAGGAGTCTCCGCCTAAGTCAAAGAAATCGTCATCAATACCTATTTTCGGAGTTCCCAGTGTTTTAGCCCATATCTTTGCCATTTCTATTTCTTCTTTATTCCTTGGAGCTATAAAGCTTTCATCCAAATCCCTTTGCATATCAGGCTTTGGCAGTGCAAACCGGTCAATCTTGCCGTTGGTATTCAGCGGCATGCTTTCAAGCTGGACAAATACAGCAGGAACCATGTATTTAGGAAGCTGCTTCTTCAAGTATTCTTTTAGGCTTGCTTCGCTATATTTCTCATCGCTGTCTGTCTTCGGAACTATGTATGCCGCTAATCCCTTTTCACCTGTGTTATCCCCATGAACTATTACTATGGAGTCCTTAACGGTGGGATGACTCTTTATCAGGGACTCAATCTCTCCTATTTCAATACGGTAGCCTCTAAGCTTTACCTGATGGTCTATACGGCCTAAAAATTCTATATTCCCATCAGGCAGCCATCTTGCAAGGTCTCCTGTCCTATACATCTTCTTTCCCGGTTCAAATGGGTTTGCTGCGAATTTCTCTTCTGTCAGCTCCGGTTTGTTCAGATATCCTCTTGCTACTCCCGCTCCTGCTATGCAAAGCTCTCCTGCTACTCCTACAGGCTGCAGCTTGTTATCTTTATCTAAGACATATACGCTGCAGTTCATTAGAGGCCAGCCGATAGGAATAGCACTTAATACATCCAGCTGCTCACTGTCAACCAAGAAAGCGGTGGTATCAACGGTGCATTCTGTCGGTCCGTATATGTTGGTTATGTTTGGTTTCTTATCCTTGAAAAGAGATAGGAACTCTTTAACTACATCAACAGGCAATGCTTCTCCGCCAATCACAAAATGCTTTACCGGAATATCCTTTATCCTTTCTTTGTTGTCGCCTAGCATCAGCTTGAAGTGGGAGGGTGTCCCGTCTGAAATATCTATGGAATTTTCAATGTAGTATTCTGTAAGCTTTTCCCCAATATTCCTGTATTCCTCCGGAACAATATACAGACAGCTGCCTCTTAGCAAGCTTGCAAATATCTGCTTTACTGAGGCATCAAAAACATAGGGTGCAAGCATAGTTACGTTCAAAGGGGCAGTATACCTTTCGTATATCGCTTTTCCCAGTGCCTCAACCAGATTTATAACGTTTCCGTGCTGTATCATAACCCCTTTGGGCTTACCTGTTGAGCCTGAGGTATAGATTATGTATGCAAGATTATTGGGCTTGCTTACTATTTCCGGGTTTGTTTCATCACCTTGATACAGCTGTTCATCTTCCAAATCTATTACTGTTCCTTGAAACTCTATGGCATCCAAAAGGTGTTTTTGTGTCAGCAATATGTCAGTTCCACTATCCTCCAGCATGTACTTTATTCTGTCATCGGGATAGTCCGGTGATATTGGCAGGTAAGCCCCTCCGGCTTTCAATATTCCCACGATTCCTATCATCATCTCAAGAGATCTATCCACCAAAAGTCCTACTATTGTGTCAGGTTTCACACCTTTATCTCTTAACACCCTTGCCAGCTGGTTTGCTTTCGCATTCAGCTCCTTGTAAGTAATTTTCTTACCTTCATATGCTGCCGCTGCGTTGTCCGGTGTGTTTTTCACCTGCTCCTCAAAGTATTCACATATAGTTTTATCCTTAGGGTATTCAGCCTTGGTATCGTTGAAGTCTACTAGTATTTCCTGCTTCTCCGCCTCCGAAAGCATTTCTATTTCACAAAGCTTTATATCGGGAGCCTCTGTCACTGCTTTTAGAATGTTTATATAGTGTCCAATCATCCTCTTCATAGTCGGTCTCTTGAAAAGCTTGGTGCAGTACTCTAAATCCAGTCTTATTTCTTCCCCTTTTTCTTCCGCCGAAAGAGTAATATCAAACTTTGATACTCCTCTCTCAAATTCAAGCTGCCTAATCCTTACAGCATCAAGCTGCAGCTCTTTATTCTCAGTATTTTGCAGTGTAAACATAGTGTCGAATAATGCGTTTCTGCTCAAATCTCTTTTGATATTTAGTTTTTCTACCAGCTTATCAAATTGATAATCCTGATGTTCATAAGCACTCAATGCATTTTTCTTTACTTCCTGCAGAAACTCATTGAAGGTTTTCTTCCTCTCAGGGTAGTTTCTAAGAGCAAGGGTGTTTACAAACATTCCCAGCATGTTATATAGGTCAACATGAGGTCTGCCCGCTATGGGCGAGCCTACAACTATGTCTTCCTGTCCGCTGTACTTCGAAAGCAATATGTTGTATGCTGCCAGCAAAGTCATATAAAGGGTTGCGCCCTTTGCCTTACTTATTTCCTGCAGCTTCTCAGTCAAGTTCTTGTCCAGCCGGAAGCCTATGTTTTCTCCTTCAAAGCTCTGAGTGCTCGGTCTTTGATAATCCGTTGGAAGATTTAATACCGGTATCTCATCACTGAACATCTTTACCCAGTATTCTTCATGCTTTTTCATTGACTCGGAAGCCAGCATTTTGTTTTCCCAGGCAGAATAATCCTTATATTGCACTCTCAGCTCTTCCAGGCTTTCGCCTTTATACAGCTTCGTAAACTCATCCATGATAATGCTCATGGAGGTTCCGTCTGAAATTATGTGGTGCATATCAAACATCAGCACATGCTTTTCTTCTGCAAGCCTGATAAGCTTAACCCGTAGCAGCGGAGCCTCCCCTAAATTAAAGGGCTTTATGAATTTCTTTGCTTCAGACTTGATTAGCTCCTCTGAGTCTGTGTCTATTTCCTCATATTCCACCTTAAACTCAACAGCCTTGTGAATCCTTTGCATTATCTCGTCATTTACCAATTCGAAGGATGTTCTGAAGGCTTCATGTCTCTCTACAAGCTTCTTAAAGCACTCTTCCAGCTTGCTCCTAACCAACCTTCCTTCTAAAAGCATTACGGATGGTATGTTATAATTTGTTTCCTCCTTTGAGAACTGATTTAAGGCAAACATTCTCTTTTGAACCGAGGATACCTGATACACTTCGCTCTCTTCCACAGCTTCTATGGAGGAATATGCACTTTCCTTGGTTCTCCCTATATATTCTGCCAGCTCCCTTACAGTGGGATTGCTGAATATATAGCCTACGGATATCTCGACCATAAGCTCCTTTTGTATAATTGATACCAGCTTTATTGCCTTTAGCGAGTGTCCTCCCAGCTCAAAGAAGTTGTCCTTTGCTCCTATCTTCTCTATACCTAATACTTCACTCCAAATGCTTATCAGTTTTTCTTCTGTCTCACTTGCTGCCGCAACATATTCTGCTGCAGCTTCCATGATTGCATCAGGCATCGGCAGGGCCTTGCGGTCTATCTTCCCGTTCTGATTCAGCGGTATTTCCTTCAGAGCAGCGAAATAGGCTGGTATCATATAGTCAGGCAGGCTCTTTTTAAGCTCTTCTCTCAGTCTATGAGCACTATACTCTGTCTCTGATACCAGGTAAGCACATAGGTATTTATTGCCCGCTTCCCCTCTGTCAATTACTACGGCTTCCTTCACTCCAGCCAGCTTCAATATACAGTTTTCTATTTCTCCAAGCTCTATCCGGAAGCCTCTTATCTTGACTTGCTGGTCTATCCTGCCCAGGAACTCAATGTTGCCCTCAGGCAGCCATCTCGCCAAGTCCCCTGTTTTGTACAGTCTGCCTCCCTTTATAAATGGATTTGCTGTAAATTTCTCTGCTGTCAGCTCGGCATTGTTCAGGTATCCCCTTGCCAAGCCCTCTCCTCCAAGGCATAGCTCTCCCGGTACACCTATGGGCTGCGGCTTGTTATATTTGTCTAAAATGTATGCTTGGGTATTTGCTGTAGGCCTCCCTATAGGAATATTGTCATATGCTTTGTCTATTACGAAGCTTGTTGCTACTACTGTGTTTTCTGTTGGTCCATAGTTGTTTACTACTGTATAGCTCTTCTTCTCGAAGTATCTCAGCTTATCCCCCGCCGCCTGCAGGTATCTGAGGGATTTGTTGTCAAGCTTCATGAATTGCTCAGCTATCTGTGTCGGCAGGAAGCTTATTGTAATGTTATTTTCGTTATAGTATTGGTTCAGTTTATCCAAGTCAAGCTTTATATCCTCAGCTATTATGTGTATTGCCGCACCTGTAATCAAGGCCGGGAATATCTCCCACACCGATGCATCGAAGCCAAAGCCGGCATACTTTGTAACACTGTCTTGTCCTGTCAGCCCATAATACTCAGTATTCCATTTGCACATGTTGACCAAGGAGCCGTGCTCTATCATTACTCCCTTGGGTTTACCCGTACTTCCCGAGGTGTATATGACATAGGCCAAAGCCGAAGGTGTGTTTGACATTTCTACACTGCTGCCGTCACCCTTATACAGCTCTTCCTCCTTCAGCAGCATAAGCTCTGTATCGCTGCTCAGCTTTTCCTCAGGCTGAAAGTCAGACAGCAGTATGGTTGTTTTGCTGTCCATCAGCATGTAGTCTATTCTGTCCTTGGGGTATTTAGGGTCAATGGGCAGGTAAGCCGCTCCTGCTTTCAATATCCCCAATATTCCTATTATCATTTCTGCCGAGCCTTCTGCCATTATGCCCACTATAGCTTCTGAGGCCGCTCCCTTTTCTCTCAGTCTTCTCGCTAGGCAGTTGGCTTTCTCGTTCAGCTCTCTGTAAGTCAGCTTCTGATTTTTATATACTGCCGCTATATTGTCCGGTGTCCGCTCAACCTGCTCGGCAAACAGCTGATGTATAGTTTTACCCTTGGGATATTCTGCATTTGTGTCATTGAAATCAAACAGTACTTTCTCTTTTTCCTGCTTAGTAAGCATGTCTATTTCGCAAAGCTGTATATCCGGATCGTCTGCCGCTTCCTTCAGAATATTTATATAGTGCTCTATCAAGCTCTCTATAGTTTCTCTTTTAAAGAGCTTTGTGCAGTACTGTAAATTGAACGATATTTCGTCTCCCTGCTCTTCTGCTTCCAAGGTCATATCAAACTGAGAAACCTTGCCCCTGAATTCATATCCTCTAATGCTTATGTCATCAAGCTCGATTTTTTTAGCATCAGTGTTCTGCAGAACAAACATGGCATCAAACAATGCATTGCGGCTCATATCTCTTTTGATACCCAGCTTCTCTACCAGCATTTCAAACTGGTAATCCTGATTTTCATATGCACTTAATGCATTTTTCTTTACTTCCTGCAGGAAATCAGCGAACTTTTTCTTCCCGTTCGGATAGTTTCTCATGGCAAGTGTATTTACGAACATTCCTACCATATTATGCAGCTCATCATGAGGTCTGCCTGCTGCTGCTGAGCCTACTATTATGTCTTCCTGCCCGCTGTACTTTGAAAGCAGTACATTATAGGCTGAGAGCAAAGTCATATACAGGGTTGCAGCCTTTGCCCTGCTTATTTCCTTCAGTTTATCTGTCAGGGACTTGTCCGCCTTGAAGCCTATGCTTTCCCCTTCAAAGCTCTGAATGCTTGGTCTTGGATAATCTGTGGGCAGGTTCAGTATAGGCAGCTCATCGCTGAAAATGCTTGTCCAATATTCCTCCTGCTTCTTCATATCCTCGGAAGCCAGCAGTCTTTTTTCCCAGGCAGAATAATCCTTGTACTGTACTCTCAGTGCTTCCGGCTCCTCACCTTTGTACAACTTGGCGAATTCCTCCAGGATGATGCTTACAGAGGCACCGTCTGATATTATGTGGTGCATATCAAGCATCAATGCATGCTTTTCTTCCGCAAGCCTGATAAGCTTCACTCTTAGCAGTGGAGCCTGTGATAGGTCAAAGGGCTTGATAAATTTCTCCGCTTCAGACTTGATTGCTTCCTCTGAGTCTGTTCCTATTTCGTCGTACTCTACCTTAAATTCAACATCCTTGTGGATTCTCTGCATTATCTCATTCTGCGCCAGTTCAAAGGATGTCCTGAAGGCTTCATGTCTCCGTACCAGCTTCTTGAAGCTTTCTTCTGCCTTGCTTCTGTCCAGCCTGCCCTCTAAAACCAATATGTACGATATGTTATAGCTTGTTTGCTCCTTTGAAAGCTGATTTAAGGCATACATCCTTTTTTGAGCTGAAGAGGCTTCATACAGCCCGCTTTCTTCTACAGCCTCTATGGCGGTATATGCACTTCCCTTAGCCCTGCCTAAATACTCTCCCAGCTTCCTTACGGTGGGATTGCTGAATATATCTCCTACAAATATCTCTGCCAACAGCTCCTTCTGTATAATCGATACTATCTTTATAGCCTTTAAGGAGTGTCCTCCCAAGATGAAGAAGTCATCATCTATGCCTATGCTGTCTATCTCCAATACTTCACTCCATATATTTGCCAGCTTTTCCTCCACTTCATTTCTTGGAGCGATGTATTCTATACCTGTATTTATTTCTCCGTCCGGCTCAGGCAGTGCCTTTCTGTCTATCTTTCCATTGAGCGTCAAGGGGATTTTATCTATTTGCATGAAATATGTCGGTATCATATAGTCCGGCAGGATTTTTGACAGGTTTTCCCTTAGGGACCGTACTGTTATCTCTCTATCTGAAACTATATAGGCGCATAAGTACTTGCTGCCTTGCCCGTCTTGTCTGTCCAGCACAACGGCTTCTCTAACTGCCTCATCCTTCAGAAGCTGATTCTCAATTTCTCCAAGCTCAATTCTATAGCCTCTTATCTTCACCTGATAATCTATCCTGCCTAAGAATTCTATGTTTCCATCGGGCAGCCATCTTGCCAAGTCTCCTGTCTTGTACATCCTCTCACCGGGGATGAATGAGTTTACTGTAAATTTCTCAGCCGTAAGCTCCGGTCTGTACAGATAGCCTCTTGCCAGGTTATCTCCGGAAATGCACAGCTCTCCTGCAGCTCCCACAGGCGCCGGCTTGCCGCTGCTATCCAATATGTATATCTGAGTATTCAGCATAGGGCTGCCTATAGGAACATTTCTGCCGCAGGGCTCTTTGTCTCCATAGTTGTACATGGAAGCGCAAATTGTCGCCTCAGTGGGTCCATATCCGTTAATCACCTGCATGCTCTCATTCAGAGACAGATATTCTTCCAAAACATAGTCCTTTATGGGCTCCACACCTACAAGCAGCTTGTTCAGCGCCAGCTCTGCCTTGTGCTCCTTCAGCAGCTCGCACACCTGCTTCAATATTGTAGGTGGTATATAGGTATAGGTTATCTTTTCTCCTACTATTGTTTGCGCCAGCTTCTCTACATCCAATACCTGCGCATTCTCAAACAGCACCAGTGCCGCTCCATAGGTCAAGGGCAGGAATATCTCACTTACCCCTACGTCGAAGGATATATTGGTAAGGCTCAGGCATCTGTCCTGCTCTCCTACCCTCTCATTGAATCTATGATACATAGTATTAACGAAATTGTGCAGGGCTCTGTGCTCTACCACTACCCCCTTCGGATTACCTGTTGATCCCGAGGTATATATAACATATGCTGCATTGCTTGACTTAACATTCTTCTCCAGATTCGAGGAGTCTGCTGTATATATAGCCTCTTCCTCCAAGTCAATTATCTCTGCTGCGGCTTCTGCCCTATCTCTGAACCTGCTCTGTGTCAATACAGCCTTGGACTTGCTGTCAGCTATCATGTAGCTTATTCTGTCTCCGGGATACTCAGGGTTTATAGGCATATATGCCCCTCCTGCCTTCAGAACAGCCATTATCCCCACTACCATCTCTATAGACCTTTCAACCAGAAGCCCTACTATATCGTTTTCTCCTATACCCTTACTCTTCAAAAGCCTTGCCAGTTGATTAGCTCTCTCGTTCAGCTCTCTATATGTGAGCTTCTTATCATCATAAACTACCGCTGTGTGGTCAGGTATCCGCTCTGCCTGCTCCTCAAACAGCTCATGCATAGTTTTGTGTTTGGGATATTCTGCTTTTGTATCATTGAAATCTATCAATATTTCCTTCTTCTCCCGCTCCGAAAGCATGTCTATTTCACATAGCTTGATATCTGGATTATCTGCCGCTTCCTTCAATATATTCAAAAAATGCTCCCTAAGGCTTTCGATTTCATTTTTATCAAAAAGCCCTGCATTAAATTCTATTCTTCCCTTTATCCCTTGTGAAACCTCATTAAATCTAATCCATATGCCGAACCTTAGCTCTTTTGGCAGAGGACTCTCATCCAGCTTGGTTACAGCATCAAAAATGATATTGTGATAGCCGTCTTCTTCACTATAGCCGCCGGACTGGTCATTCATTTGAGTGCTTGCCCTCATTCCTGCCATTCTAAAGGTTTCTTCTTCATTTATAGTGTTTTTCACAAATGCATAACTGTATGGATTATTGATGTTATCGGCTTGAACAATATTTTCAATGCCGATTTCTTCCTCCCGAGTATACTTAAACAATAAAACAGCAAATGCAGTAAGCAAGAAGCTGCTTACCGAACTCTTATCTTCTTCTGCAATTGCCTTAATCCTGTCCGCTGCTGAAGCACTAATGGTAAAATTCATACTTTCTGGAGAGAAACCTAACTCAGTACTAACCCCGATGAAATTTCCTGAAGAAAGACCTTCGCTTAGAAATTTTTTCATTGATTATTCACCCTCCCATACATTTTAATTAGCTGCGTAAGTAATTAAAACTCTGCATATCTTGACACAATTACACAAAATATGCACATTATTTTATGCACGATTTTTCCATCAATGTCCTATTTTTACAATATCATAGATATATCTTCTCTAAAAGTATGTAAAAGTCATTTTTAATTCCATTTATTCTATAGCTTCCATATTCCTTTAAATATCTCGCTCGTTCTCATATTTTCACTATTTACGAGTTAACCTGATAGTCTCCTGAGGCATAAAAAATCGCCGTCACGAAGGTGACGACGACTTTCTCATCTATGGCTCTTATCAAAATATATTTACATTATGCTCGCCTTGAGGTAATACTACGGTATAGCTGTTTCCGTTCTCCTTAATTTCTGCCTGAAGGGTATTCCCATCAATCTTAATTTTTGAAGGCTTTCTATTTACTGTCATATAAAACCTTCCTTCACTGTTATAACTAAAGCTTATGCTCTCACCTTTAGATACATCCGATATCTCACCATTTATACTCTCTATAAATAGTTTGGCATTGTTTACTGTATCCTGTATCTGAAGCTTGTGTTCACCTCCGGGGATAATAACCCCCTGTTTAGAAATAAAAGGCCATTTTTGTCCATCTATATAATAGGTTTTCCCCTTTGTATCTGTGTGCCAGATAAATCTTTTCTCCGCCTTTATGATGTACTCACTCTCGGATTTTTCCTGAACTTCAATATCATCGTTTGTAGTGTATGGTACAAGCTCCATATCAGTTTTTTCAAAGGTAGCCAGTGCATACAGTATCACCTTATCCGCATATCTGCCTGCATTGCTTATAAGCTGATACAGTTCTGCCCCTCTCTGCTTCTTAGTGGGATATACCGTTCCACCTCTTTCAATGACATTTATATCTATAGACAGCTTATTCCCGTCAGACATAATACTGCGATATTCCTCTCCAATGACCCTGTATCGGTCCGGACCAAGCTTCCAAAGAGTAAAAGGGTCTTCAATCTGCAGCATAAAGCGGTACTTGTCCTGCAGCTTCGCAATAGCCTCTGCATCTACTCCGATATGCTCTCTCATGTTTTTATCCGCTATACTGTCTATTACCGTTACACTGGTGCTGAGATAAGGTTTTTCCTTCCTCAGCTCTTCACACAGCAGTAAAAACTCTTCATGGAGCTTTGTTATCAGCTCCACCCTATAATCTACAATATTTTGCTTCATTTCTTCATCATATTTCCAATAGTGCCCGGAAAGCGGTTTAAAGGCTTCAATCGGGTCAACTCCATACCTTTCTTCAAATGCCTTTCGGAAGCTGTCGTTCATCGGTGTGAACTTATCCTCCTCTTCAAAGCCCTGCCCCGGAGCCTCAAAGTAAATTTCCGCAATGTCCACACCATCCCAGTCAAAGTCTCTGATGAAAGCCTTCGTATACTCCTTTATCTCCTCCAGAGCTTCCGGATTGCTAAGGGCCATTAAGCACCTCCAATCGATATGTGCATCTCTACCTGCGGCTGTCTTCTCTCTCCATTCAGGATATTTGTCCCAAAACTCAGCACTAACATAGGGCAGCTCAAACCATGCATAAACTGCAATCCCTCTTTTATGGCATTCTTCAATGATTTCTACATATTTATCTCGATATTTATCGGGAGAATACCAAGCGCTTAGGTTTATTTGATCCGCTCCATAGCTTTTGATTCTATCGGCAAGCTCTGCAGGACTCTCATCCAAGTGGAATTCTATATCTACATAAAAAGCTAAGTCATTTCTCGCAAAAGCAGGTGTTATGTCAAACTCTTCCTTCACAGCCTCCAGCATAAACGGAAAGTGTTCATAGCTTAGTCCCCTGCTGCTTACGAGGGGTATGCCCGAAAATATGAAAGCTCCTTTACCCAAGAATCCTGAAAGAATCACAGGATTCTTGTCCTTATCCTCTGCAAGCACCTTGAAGCCTTGTGTATAAGAAAACAGTTCTAGGCTCGTTTGGTCCTTAAAGCTTATAGGGATATCAGCGGCATTCATCCAGGTATAGCCATCAATAGCTTCATTGTCATTTTGGAAGGTTATACCCAAGCTTTCATTCAGGGGTGATTTTCCCCATGTTATAATCCTCTGACCGGCTTTAATTTTCTCAACTATGTATCCAATGTCTTCAATACCTAATTTCTCCGCTTCAGCTTCAGGCACTATGAGGATATGACTTCCAGCTTCCAGCTTCTTATAATCCTCCAAGCTCCCTTCAATAATGTCATAGCCGATGCTAGAGAACAATGCTCCTACAGCTCCATAATCCTCGTCATTTTCGTTTAGAATATACACTCCGGGAACTAATTTATTAAACCTGTCAGCCTGCTCTACAGGAGTTGCCGGCGGAAGTATCACCGGCTCCTCTTTACCAAAAGTACTGTAAAAATATATGGACAGTATACAGACAGCTGCCGCGATAGCCAGCAAATATACCTTATACCTTCTAAAGAAGTTCTTCATTTGTCCCTCCTGCAAAATAAATCGTCAATATGTTCTAAATTATTCTACTATATAACATCGTTGTAATCTATACACAAAATATCATAGCATATTTTTACAATTTATCTAGGCTATGTTCTCTAAAAAGTAGAAAATATTGCATTTAACACTTACTTTTCATATAATTAAGTTCAATAGGAAATATTTGCCTAAGGAGAAAATGATGAAGATATACTGCATAAATACCAAGCTTTCCATCCCTGAAGAAATATCAAGCTGCTTCATATCTCTTATAGATGACAGCAAGCTCGCCAAAATAAAAAGGTACAAAAACAGGCAGGATTATGAAAATGCTCTTGTGGCAGATATATTGGCAAGATATGCAATATTAGAAAATACA
>JAQZBM010000021.1 GCA_029238945.1 Clostridia bacterium | reverse complement strand
ATAAATGATAAGGCTGCACCCGGCAGCACAGTAAATAAGACCTTAGACAGCGAGCTCTTTGATAAAGCAAAAAGAGAATACTCATACACAAACAAAAGAAAAATTGAACTGAAGGGTGTATTTACAGCAGGCATAGGACAGCCGCCTGTACTGGAAGTCAGAGACGGGGAAGGAAACTATGTAAAAGCAGTCTCTGATGAAGTGGTTCAAAAGGCTGAACGACAAGCTGTTACTCA
Organism: Clostridia bacterium; assembly: GCA_029238945.1. Classification (GTDB taxonomy): domain Bacteria; phylum Bacillota; class Clostridia; order Lutisporales; family Lutisporaceae; genus GWB2-37-7. Next base: position 18,573 of record JAQZBM010000021.1, on the reverse strand, counting down.
GCAAAAGGTTTTAGAGCAGTTAAATAAAACAGGAGATACTCCATATAGCTTTGAAGAGCTTGAAGTTAATATTGACCCTGACAGCTTTCTATCAATAAAGTCCATTAACAATCTGAGAAGAAATGTCTTAGAGCAATTAAGCAGCAAGCGTGTGGAAATTGCAGACCGAGATAAAGGCTTGGATATAAAAAAGGCAATGAAGCCTTATCTGCCGCAGCTTAAGGTTAGGCAAAAAGCATCTGATACAGAAATAATTGCAGGTGTCAGGAACATCGAGGGCGCAGAAGCGGCCATATCGGCAGGAGCAGATACGATTTACATACTGGGAGACTACAATTACAAGGATAACCAAAGGCTTATAGAGGCTGCAGCAGACTTATGCAAGCAAAAAGGATGCTCTCTGTACTATGTCTTGCCTCAGATAACAAGAAACCATGAGGTGAAGCTCATAGAAGCAATATTAAAGGATGCCCTGGGCAAATGGGCTGACATAGGCATCGTGATATCAAATATCGGACACCTGCCTTTGGCAAAGGGATTGGGAGTTCGAAATATCAGAGGGAACTTCAGCTTGAACATCACCAATGCAGCTTCAGCAAACCATCTTGAAGCGGAGGGCTTAGGCAGCATCAGTACGTCACCGGAGCTAAGCCTATCCCAGATTAAGGACTTGGCACTTAGAAGCACAGCCGCCTTGGAGGGATTGGTTTACGGATATCTGCCGGTCATGGTAACGGAATATTGTCCAAACAGTACGACTGCTGAATGCAGCTCCTGCAGAAGACAAGGCTTCAGGGATTATGGAATTGTGGATGAGCGTGATAAGAGCTTCAAAGTTATCAATATGGGAAATTGCAGAAACCTTATATTAAACAGTGATGTACTTTGCGTTTTTGATAACCTATCAAGTATAATAGATAGTGGCACTAGCAAACTAAGATTAGATTTCTATGTAGAGAATAACAAAGAAATATTTGATATAATAGAAGCATATAAAAATAAGCTGGACAATTTAACCGGAGCCTTGGAGTATGACATAATTAACAGCATTAAGGAAAAAGGTTTCACGAAGGGACACTATTTTAGAGGCATAGATTAATCCTAAAATATAGACTTAGAAACTGGAATACAAGGGGGAAAAAGAATTGGATAATAATATTAGAGTCCTAATAATTGAAGATGAAGACAAAATGAGAGAGCTTATGAAAATAGCCTTCAAGAAGGAGAGCTTTGAAACCTTTGAGGCTGTTGACGGCAAGCAAGGTCTCACTATGTTTAAGTCCAATCCGGTCGATATAGTTGTGCTTGATGTTATGCTTCCGGAAATTGACGGATGGACAGTATGCAGGGAAATTAGAAGAAACTCCAATGTGCCTATAATATTGCTTACTGCCAGAGGCGAGGAATTTGACAAGCTTTTCGGTTTTGAGCTTGGCGCAGACGATTATATAGTTAAGCCATTCAGCCCCAAAGAACTTGTAGCCAGAATCAAGGCACTGCTTAGAAGAGCAGACAACAGAAACAATGATACAGCATCCAATCTTGAGCTTGGAGATATCACAATTAACAGACTTTCCAGAGAAGTAACCATAGATAATCAGATAGTAAATCTGACAAATAAAGAGTATGAGCTGCTGTATTTCCTTGCTACTAATCCCAAGATAGTCTTCAACAGAGAACAACTGCTTTTGAAGGTTTGGGGCTATGAGCAATATGGCGATCCGAGAACAGTTGATACTCATATAAAGAAGCTGAGAGAAAAGCTGGGAGAGCACAGCAACTATATATCTACAATTTGGGGAGTCGGTTATAAACTTGAGGTACCTAAATGATAAGAAATAAGATAGTAGTAAGGTTATGGATAGGTATTATATCCATGACCGTAGTGCTGTTGTTTCTCAGTATGATATTCCAAACCAGGTTTCTATACAGCTTTTATCTGAATGAAGAGGCAAAACAGCTGGAAAGAGACGCTCAAAAAATTGCTCGTTACATCGGGGCCAGCAAATATAATTTTAGTGCTCCTTACAGCACTGTCATAAGAAGAGTTAACGACATCATAATCGTAACGAATAAGGATACTAGGATTGAGTTCGTAAGAGGCACAGATGAGTACAAGCATAATAATGTTTTTGGTACTCTTTTTATGAAAGCCATAAAGGAAGAGGGTATTGTCCGAGAAAGAAACCTGATGATAGGAAATATGGACACCCTTTTGGTAGGTGTACCTATTATTAATCGTGGTACAAATGTTAAAAATAACAATCAGATGCTAAATGATGAACAGAATAAGCAGCCGCAAATCATTGGCGCAGTGTATATAGCAACTCCTCTGCAAAAGCTGGAGACTACAAACAGCGCCATCCGACTACAATTTCTATATATTCTTATTGGTGCAATAATCCTTGCATCTATATTGTCATTCATCTTATCGAATAGCTTCTCTAAGCCTTTGATACTGATAAATAACGCAGCAAAAGAAATTGCAAAGGGTAACTATAATACCACCATAAATCTCAAGTCCAGCGAAGAGATTAAGGTTTTGGGGGAAACAATGAATAACCTTGCAAAACAGTTATCCAGGGTAGAGAAAATCAAAAGAGATTTCATTGCCAATGTGTCTCATGAGATAAGGACACCACTAAGCTACCTGCAGGGCTACACTGAGATAATGCTGGATGGTTTAGCGGAGACCAAGGAAGATGAACAAAAGTATCTGAATATAATAATGGAAGAGTCCATACGGCTGAAGCATATGGTTGATGAAATACTGCAGCTGTCTCAGATGGAGGAAGGATATATTCAGTTGAATATTAATCCTTTTAGTATGGACACTTTACTGAAAAGGACTATAGACAAAGTATATCCTATAGCATCCAAAAGAAATATTTCCATAAAGTACAACAACATATCAGATGATATGCTTGTCTGCTTAGGCGACGAGAACAGAATCAAGCAGGTTGTAATAAACATGCTGCATAATGCTATAAAGCATTCCTACAACTACAACAATATATTGATTAACTCATATAGACAAAATGACAGGATTTACGTATGCATACGGGACTATGGTGAGGGAATCCCTCAGGAGGATATACCCTTTATATTTGACAGATTCTATACTGTTAACAAGTCCAAGTCTGAGGAAAGCTCAGGTCTGGGTCTTGCCATAGTCAAGAACATAGTAAGTTCTCATGGAAGTGATATTACAGTTAACAGCACGGTAGGGGAAGGAACTGAGTTCTGTTTTTGGCTGCCTGCCTATGTAGAGAAGAGCATAGTATGAGGTTGTACTAATTAAAGAGGTGAGCCAAATGAATGAAAAATGTATAAAAACATTGGAATATAATAAGATAATAAGCATGCTGTGCGACAATACCGTTTCTGATATGGGCAGAGACATAGCAGAGACTTTATTACCATCCAGCGACATAAATGAGGTTAAGGAGCTTCAGCAGGAAACTACTGAGGCAGTTAATCTGATACTTAAAAAAGGCAATGCGCCCTTAAGCGGAATCTATGATATCAGAGTACCTTTGAGAAAGGTGAAAATGGGATCTAGCCTTGACCCGGGAGAGCTTCTTAAGATTGCTTATACCTTGAGAAGCTGCAGGATTCTGAAGAATTATATCAGTGAGGACAAAGGCGAGCAGCAGTTTCCCATTATAGAGTACTATATTGATACTCTAAGCCATTTTAAAAACATTGAAGAAAGCATATTCAATGCAATCGAAAATGAGGAAGAGATATCAGACAGAGCCAGCAGCCTGCTTCACAGCATAAGGAGAAAAATAAAAGATAAATCTGCCGGCATAAAGGAAAAGCTAAATCATATGGTGACTTCATCGGCTTATTCAAAGTATTTGCAGGAGGGAATAGTCACTGTCAGAGGTGACCGTCATGTAATACCTGTAAAGCAGGAGTACAGGGCACAGGTGCCGGGTATTATACATGACCAATCAGCCAGCGGTGCAACGTTATTCATAGAACCTATGGTGATTGTGGAAATGCAGAATGAGCTAAAGCAGTTGAGACTCAGTGAGGCAGAGGAAATAGAGAGAATACTTTATGAGCTTACCGGATTTGTGGGCGAGAAATATGAAAGCATCAAGCTGAATGCAGAGATACTTGCCACCTTGGACTTTATTTTCGCCAAGGCAAAGCTGTCATTGGAATTCAGGTGTGTGGAGCCCAAGGTAAATGACAAGGGTATAATAAATATTAAAAAAGCAAGACACCCATTAATTGATGCAAAAAAGGTAGTACCAATAGATATATATATGGGAGAAAGCTTTAATACTCTGGTTATTACAGGACCAAACACAGGAGGTAAGACAGTAACCTTGAAGACTGTAGGACTTCTGAGCTTAATGGCTCAGGCGGGGCTTCACATTCCTGCCGGAGATTACAGCGAGGTGGCTGTTTTTGATGAGGTGTTTGCAGATATCGGTGATGAGCAAAGCATAGAGCAAAGCTTAAGTACCTTCTCATCACACATGACAAATATAGTAAGCATTTTAAATAATATAACAAAGAATTCACTGGTGCTGTTTGACGAGCTGGGTGCTGGCACAGACCCGACAGAGGGAGCTGCATTGGCTATGTCAATCTTGGAGCTTTTGTACAAAAAAGACATCAGAACGGCAGCTACAACACACTACAGCGAGCTGAAGGTATATGCACTTTCCACTCCCGGAGTGTGCAATGCAAGTATGGAGTTTGATGTAGCAACACTGAGACCTACCTATAAACTTCTTATAGGTATACCCGGTAAGTCAAATGCCTTTGAAATCTCTCAGAAGCTGGGACTAAGCGGAGACATTATCCATAGGGCAAAGGAATTCATCAGCAAGGAAGACATAGAATTTGAAGATGTTATTAAGGACCTTCAAGAGAATAGAAAGAAAATGCAGGAAGAAAGCGATCTTGCCTCAAGAATGAGAATGGATATTGAGAGAAGCAAGAAGGAGCTTGATAACAAGCTGGGCAAAATGGAGGAGCAGAAGGAGCGAATACTCAGAGATGCTCAAAGGGAAGCCTTAGCCATAGTGAAGCGTTCCAAGGAAGAGGCTAACCAGATAATCAGGGAGCTGCGTGAGGCCATGGAGAAGGAGGCAGCAGATAAAGCCCTAGTCATAGAGCAGGCAAGAACAAAGCTGAAGCAGAAGCAGGACGAAGCAGAAGAAAAAATCGGAGAGGCGGTACTTGGCAAGGTAAGCCATAAGCCGCCTAAGAAGCTCAAGCTTGGAGATACAGTGAAAATTGTGAACCTGAATCAAAAGGGTTATGTATTGACACTGCCTGACGAACAGGGAAATCTTATGGTTCAAGCCGGGATTATGAAGGTTAGCGTAAATATAAACAATCTTACCTTGGACCAGGAAGAAAAGCAGACTGCCAAAAAGCAAGCAAACCTGCACTTAAGCAGTGAGAAGGCACGTTCAATTTCAGCCCAGATAGATGTCAGGGGACAGACCCTTGAGGAAGCCATAATGAACGTGGATAAATATATAGATGATGCTTATCTTGCCGGTGCCGGACAGATAACAATCATACACGGAAAGGGTACTGGAACTCTCAGAGCAGGGATAAACCAGATGCTTAGAAGCAATTCTCACGTCAAATCCTTCAGAGTAGGTGCCTTCAATGAAGGCGGTTCAGGTGCCACAATAGTAGAAATAAAAAGCTAGGTGAAAGTTAATGAATGTTTTAATTAGCGCATGCCTTCTGGGTGTAAACTGCAAATATAACGGAGGCAACAATAAAGCAGATATGCTGGAGGAGCTGATGGATAAGGTTACCTTCATACCTGTATGTCCTGAGCAGCTTGGAGGACTGACAACTCCACGCCTGCCTTCCGAAATAAAGGCTATGGATGGAGCTGCTGTATTGGAGGGTAAAGCCAATGTTATAAGCAACAAAGGCGAGGATGTTACTGTTCAATTCATTAAGGGTGCAGAGGAAACTCTTCGTATCGCAAAGCTCTATAACTGTGAAGCGGCAATACTAAAGCAGAGAAGCCCTTCCTGCGGCAGTAAGGAGATATATGACGGAAGCTTCCAAGGTAAGGTGAAGCCGGGCTTGGGAGTTACCGCGGCGCTTTTGGCAAAGCACGGAATCAAGCTCTACAGCGAGGAAAATTTGAAAGAGCTTACAGAACAGTTGAAAATTAAATAAACAGATTATTAAGTCTGAAGAAAATATAAGGGATGCAATATAATAATTGCATCCCTTATATTTTGTCTGTCTGTTTATAAATTACATCATAAGACGGTCTGATGAAGGTTGAATCTGTAAACTTAGGTGTTCTGTGATTTTTTTAGAATATGTAGTTTTACTACATGAATTTTTAGAATTTCATTTTAATTTAATTAAAATGGTTAATATATATAAGAGACTTCAAAATAAGGCGTAATAACACTTTCAAAGGATGATAAAAAATTATCACATGTAGCATATTTACAAACATAAGTTAAAGTAGTAAAATAACATACATAAGGCAACATTAAATAACTCACTAATGAGAAAAAGCATAGTATGATGTAGTTGGAGGTAGAACATGGGAAACGAGATTCAAGATGCTAATCCGCTAATTAAGCTAAGGACTTTGTATCAGTCTTTGAGGGTATCAGAACAAAAAGTAGCCGACTATATAGATATACACCCTGAAGAGGTAATTTATCTGAGCATCAGTGCATTGGCAGATAAGTGTGGAGTATCTGAAGCTTCTGTAATCAGGCTATGCAAGGTTTTGGGTTATGATGGATATCAGGAGCTTAAGATAAATATGGCCAGATCATTGGTAGCTCCGGTTAAGTACATACATGAGGAAATAGAAGAAGATGATGATACAGATAAAATAATTCAAAAAGTTATGGTTGCTGATATGAAAGCGATAGAGGATACACTCAAGATATTGGACCGAAAAGAAGTTGAAAGAGCTGTCAATGCAATTTCAAAAGCAAGAAAGCTTGAGTTTTACGGACTAGGCGGCTCTGCACCGGTAGCATTCGATGCACAGCATAAATTTCTTAGACATGGTATTCCTTGCATCGCATACAATGACTCACATATGCAGATAATGTCAGCCTCTATGTTGGGCAAAGGGGATGTTGTGGTAGGAATATCACACAGCGGCAGCACTAAAGATATTGTTGACTCACTGAATATTGCAGCAAAGGCAGGTGCCGAAACTATCTGCATCACCTCCAGTGAGAAATCACCTGTAACTAAAGCATCATCTGTAAAATTAATTATATCCGCCAGAGAATTGTCTTATAGACCTGAACCTATGGCCTCGAGGATTGCACAGCTTTCAGTTATTGATGTACTGTCTGTAGGAGTGGCTATAAAGAGGGAAAGAGAAGTTATAAATAACTTAGAAAAGTCAAGAGAAGCTTTAATAGCAAAGCGTTACTAAAATATTAAGATATTGATATATTGTTTTAAATTTTATATGGCGCAAGTTATATAAGTGTGTTTGCTATGTGTAATTTTAATTTGCAGACAATGTACAAAATTATTATAAATATGATGACTTTAAGCTTCATGAGCATTTAAATCTGCTTAAGAACTTAGAAGCATCAATTTTTTTAACTTTGTATGTAAAAATAATACACAAACAAAAATATGTAGTAAAATAATGTGCAAATGGAGTGATGTGTAAAATAATGACATAACAGGTAAATCGAACTATATATTTATTTTAAAGAAGCAATTTAGGAGGAGAAAACATGATTAAAGGAGTTCTTGTACCAAATATAACGATATTTGACACAAAGGGAGAAATTGATAAGGCAAAGACGCAAAAGCATATGAGATGGATGTTTGAGAACGGAGTAGACGGTTTCTTTTTAACCGGCTCATACGGGGCAGGTCCATTAATGACTATTGAGGAAAGAGTAGAAGTTTTTAATCTGGCTAAAGAAGTAGCTAAGGATTTTCCGGGAAAGAGCTTAATAGCTCATGTTGGTACAGCAGATACAGCATCAGCTGTAAAGCTTGCCATTGAAGCTGAAAAGGCAGGTATACATGCAATAGGCGCAGTACCTCCTTTCTATTATAAATATAATGAAGCGGAAGTTGTAGGATACTATGAAGAAATAGTTAAAGCTGTAAAAATACCTGTATATGCATACAATAATCCGACAACAACAAGATTTGCTTTTACTGAGAAGACAGTTGAAAAGCTGCAGAAGGTTGGAGTAGCAGGACTTAAGGACAGCTCATTGGATATGAAGTTTTTAAGCCAAGTATACTATAATGTTAAGAATACAAAGAAGGATTTCCAAGTTATCATCGGAACTGAAGTAGGCTGCCTGCCAATGTACTTAATGGGTATAGACACAATAATAGGTGGTATGTGCAATTATGTTCCTGAGCTTGTTTCTGAAATGTACAGACTTGTAAAGGAAGGACCTGCAGAAAAAGCTGAAAAAGTTTATGAGGCTATGATGGACTTTAGAAAAATAATGTCTGTAGCAGACAGTACCGTAGTTTCACACATGGCTCTATATGCAAGAGGTTTTGATGCCGGATATCCAAGACGTCCAATGACACTGCCGGATTTTAACGACCCTAAGTATGAATTCATGAAGAATGAAATAAACAAAGCACTTGACATACTTAAAATGTAATAGTTGAAGGAAGTTTTATGATGAAGAATGCGGTAGCCGGACTTGACATAGGTACCAGTTCACTAAAGATAACACTTATTGATATTGATAGCAGCGACCTTATAGAAAACATAAAAATTGATTACCCAAGGAGTGAAATAGCGCCTGGCGTTGTTCCCGCACAGATGTATGAGGAAGTAATAAAAAAAGCAATATACGAAATAGAAGACAAAGTTAATCTTAAGGGTATAGGACTTTCCTTTCATATGTATTCTCTTTGTGAGCAAACTGACGATGGAATTGTGGTCTATCAATGGAATAGCTTATGGGACAAGGATTCGGAAGCCGAGTTGATACTCAAGGAACTTGCACAAGATTCTGGATGTCCCATTGATACACTTTATCCCGCATACAAGATGGCGTCAGCCAAAGGTCGTAAATTCCTTCCATATGGTTTAAAGGAACATATAGTAAATATGCTTACGGGAGAGCTTTTCACAGATTATACCTGTGCTGCTGCAAGCGGACTCTTTGATATAAAGGAAAAAAGATGGAATTCTCTACTTATAAAACATTTAGGGTTTGACGTAGCAGATATGCCTATCGTCAAAAGATACAATACAAAGCTTGAGACAAAAAGTCAAAGGGATGGAAAAGCTATAACTCTCGCTCCAGGCTTGGGCGATGGGGCTTCAGCAAGTTATGCCTGCCTTGGAGTATCACCAATATGTGCAAACCTGGGTACATCGATGGCTGTTAGGGCTGTTACAAGTGAGATAAAGGAAGCTTATTCTGAAAAACCATGGATATGGTCCCTTGATGAGGAGAGGTACATTGTCGGAGGAATATCCTCAAATGGCTGCTCTGTATTGAACTGGGCAGAGGATATGGGATTCTCAAAAGAGATTGATATACATGGCGGAAATAGTGAGGTTATGTTTATCCCCTGGCTGCATGGAGAAAGAACTCCATATTGGTCTTCAAATTTGAGGGGTACTTTCGTAGGAATGAATATAAATACAAATATGCAAGCTCTGAACGGGGCAATTGTTAAAGGCGTCGCTTTTACAGCTGTAAAGCTTATGGACATTATCTATAAAAGCATAAATGGTTCCGGTAATGAACTTGTAGTTGCAGCCGGAGGAGGGGTCCATATAAATAGCTTGATGGAAATAATCTCAGGATGTTCACCGTTCAAAATCGGAATATTGAACAACTATGATTATCTTGCTGCTTATGGTGCTGCATTGACTGCTGCAGAAGCCCTGGGAGTAAATATAGAAAAGAAAATGGAAGTTAAGGAGATTATTACTCCAAATCACGCTTATGAAGATGAATATCGCAGGTGGACAAAAGTTAGTGAAGCTCTGTTGAGTCTTTATAATTAAGCAAATTATACAATTTAGTTTTATGTATTAGTTTTCGTTATAGAGGTGATATCGTTATGCAGGATAAGAAAAACAAGTTTAAACTTGTAGCTCTTGCAAGGTCATTTGCAAAATGTTCACAAAAGCCTCTTGAATATCTAGAGGATAGTGGAATTGAAGTCATAGTGAAAAGAAACCATGATGTAAATAATGAAGAGAAAGTTGCGGAGCTGATTGGTGACGCTGATGCAGTAATTGTTGGTTCAGACAAAATTGGTCAAATAGTTTTTGATGCATGTAGGAATTTAAAGGTAATTTCAAAGCATGGAGTGGGTTTAGACAGTATAGATTTAGAAAACGCTAAGAGAAGGGGTATTATTGTTACCAATACTCCCGGAGCAAATCACGAATCTGTTGCAGATCTTACGTGGCTTCTAATAATGACAGCATCCAGAGATTTTCTGGGCATCTCTGAATACGTAAAGAGGATGGACTGGCATTATCCTAATATGGGAAATGAAGTAATTGGCAAGACTATAGGTATAATCGGATATGGAAGAATAGGGAAATCTGTGGCTAAGAGAGCCAGCGGTTTTGATAACAGAGTATTAGTATTTGACCCTATGGTTGAGAAAATAGAGCCAATTAACGATTTGGATATAAAAAAGGTTTCACTGGATGCACTATTAAGAGAGTCGGATATAATAACTCTTCATGCACCTCTTACTGAAAAAACTCAGTTGATGATTAATGAACAAGCGATTAGCAATGTAAAACAAGGAGCAATAATCGTGAATACATCAAGAGGCGAACTGATAGACGAGAAAGCTTTGTACAACGCTCTTTTATCAGGAAAGATAAAGGCAGCAGCACTGGATGTGTTTACAAAAGAGCCTCCTGTTGGAAATCCGCTGCTTACCCTGAAGAATGTTATAGCAACACCTCATATTGGTACTCATACCGAGGAATCAAACATAAGAATGGGTATGGCGGCTGCTGAAAATGCTGTATCAGCCTTAAATGGACAAGCATGTATTGCATTAAATTGTTAAATACATTGGAATATTTCACCATTGATAGGGGGTGTTATTTAGGAGATAATTGTGCTGTTATTTAGTATAGTGATTACAAAATGATTCAGGTTCAAAAAAATTAAGTGTAATTTTAGGGGAGGTCGTATTCGTGATTAATAAAAAGATAATTGCATTATTAATGGTATTGGTACTCTCAATAAGCTTGGTAGCTTGCAGCGGAAACAGCAAGGAGGCAAACAACACTGCTGCTCAAGGTGAAGAAAAGACTTATAAGATAAAAGTGGCCAACTGGCATGCTACTGATCACCCAATTAACTTAGGTATGAATAAGTTCAAAGAATTAGTTGAACAGAAATCTGAAGGAAAAATAAAAGTTGAAATTTATCCGAACAGCCAATTAGGACCAGAGGATACATACATAGACAGTGTTAAAAAAGGAAACGTAGAAATGGGTATCACAGGTACTCTTATGGGAAGAGACGTGCCTATGATAAATTTAGGAGAAATGCCATTCTTATTTGACGGATGGGATCACGCAAAGAAGGTATTTATGGGTCCTTTAGGAGAGGAAATAACAAATGGTCTTACTGAAAAAGCAGGTGTTAGAAACCTTGCTTGGATGGCAGATGGTTTCAGAATAACTACTTCAAACTTCGAACTAAGCAGCTTTGATAAGCTGAAAGGAATGCGTTTAAGAATTCCAAACACTCCGGTATACGTTGAAATGGCTAAGGCTTTTGGCGCTAATCCTGTAACTATGCCATTCAGTGAAGTATTTACAGGCCTAGAGCAAAAGGTTATCGACGGACAAGAAAATCCATATGCAACAGTACGTTCATCAAAGTTCTATGAAGTACAAAAATTCGCGCTAGACTCAAAGCATATGTTCAGTCCAAGATTATTCATTATTAATGAAAACTTCTATAACAGCTTGCCTGCTGAGTATCAGAAGATAGTAGCTGATGCTGCAAAGGAAGCTGCTGAATATCAATGGCAGGTATCAATAGACGCTGAGAAGGGTGATATGGAATTCCTTGAAAGCCAAGGTGTAAAAATTACAATTCCAGACGAAAACTTCAAGAAACAGCTGTTAGATTCTCAACAATCTGTATTTGAATGGTTCTACAATGAGTATCCAGGAAGCAAGGAACTTGCTGAAAAGATAAGAGCAGCTAAATAGTTTACTACTAATCACACAAAGTAACTGTCTGCTTTTGCAGGCAGTTACTTGATTTATAAAAGGAGGTACTATCATTGGAACCTAAAAAGCAAAGCATGCTTCTAAACGTTTTGAATTACTTTACGGCTTTTGCTTTAGTAGTTATGGTTGTACTTGTGTTTATTAATGCATTTATGAGATATGTATTCAACTCAAGTATTCCAGCTTCTGAAGAACTGTCAAGATATTTCTTCATTTGGGTGTCCTACCTTGGTGCGATAGTCGCTTTTAAAGATAAGAGACACGTAGGTGTTGATATGTTAACTTCAAAATTAAAGGGAGTGCCAAAGAAGGTTGTTGAAACAATTGGTGATTTAATAACGCTATTTGTTTTCGGAGTAATGTTTGTGGGAGGAATTTCTTTCTTTAATACCTCTGCAGCATCTAAAGGTCCTACTACAGGTATTCCATTTGGATTTATATCAGTCTCAATAATAATTGCATCGTTATCAATGGCTGGTATTGTAATATTCAATTTATATAAAAGATTTCGCGGCAAGGAAGAGGGGGGACGCTAGTTTATGGAGGTATTAGTATTTTTAGTTACTTTGTTTAGTTTGTTGCCCTTAGGTATTCCTATAGCTTTGATTTTAGTGGTATGTTCAATTGTACTAATGGTTTTTATGGGAAACTGGGATCCTTCAATAATCAGCCAGCAAATGGTAATGGGCACAAATAATTTCCCGTTAATGGCAATCCCATTCTTTATGTTGTCCGGTGAGTTAATGTCAGCCGGTGGATTATCAACAAAAATCGTTGATTTTGCAAATATTGCAGTAGGTAGAGTAAAAGGCGGCCTTGGCTATGCTGCCATATTGGCGAGTATGCTGTTTGCCGGATTATCAGGAAGTCCGGTTGCCGATGCTGTAGCATTAGGCAGCATATTGATTCCGCTAATGACAAAGAACGGTTATAAGGTTGACAGATCAGTAGGTTTGATATGTGCAAGTGCGATAATTGCTCCAATCATACCCCCAAGTATTCCTATGATAGTATTGGGTACATCCGTAGGAGTTTCAGTCAGCAGACTGTTCATGGCAGGTATAGTTCCTGGCATCATAATCGGCTTGGCACTTATGATATCATGGTTCTTTATTGTTAAAATAGACGGTTATAATGATATAAGAAAATATACATTTAAGGAATCGGTAAAGATATTGAAGGATTCACTGCCGGCATTATTTATGCCAGTAATCATCATTGGCGGTATCCGTGGAGGTATCTTTACTCCAACCGAGGCAGGTGCATTCGCAGCAGTATATGCTTTCCTGGTATCAGTATTCTGGTATAAGGAACTGAAGCTGAATCAAATGATAGAAATATTTGTAAATACTGCAAAGAGTACAGCCGTTGTTATGTTTATTGTTGCCGCTGCAACAGCAGTTGGCTGGTTTATTACAGTAGCACAAATACCTATGCAGGTTGCAGCTTTATTTGAGAGCTTTATAGATTCACCTGTTATATTACTACTAATAATCAACTTATTCTTTTTCATCATAGGAATGGTTATGGACTTGACGCCAAACTTATTAATATTTGGACCTGTACTTTTCCCTGTTATTGAAAGAGCAGGTATAGATCCTGTGTTCTTCGGCCTTATAATGGTGTTTAATTTATGCTTAGGTTTAATTACACCGCCTGTAGGTACAATTTTATATTTAGGCTGCAGCATGGGAGATATCAGCTTAGGCAAAGTAGTTAAGGGAGTTATACCTTTCCTCATAGTAGAACTGATTATTTTATTACTGTTTACAATTTTTCCTGAGTTAATATTAACTCCTTACCATATGATAATGGGGTAAAGGCTAGGAGGTTTATAGTATGCCTATTCTGACAGAAAGTGCGCTGAAGCTGGCTCTTCCTAAAATGATAAAGGTAAGGCAAAAGTTTGATATGCATGAAATTATTGATATAGAAGAATCAGTAAGGAAGCAGCTATATAAGGAAGAAATCAAAGCAATAATCGAACCGGGGAAAAAGATAGCGTTAGCAGTGGGAAGCAGAGGGATATGCAACATAGCCAGAATAGTGAAAACCGCTGTAATGTGTTTGCAGGAAATGGGAGCGGAACCCTTTATCGTGCCTGCAATGGGCAGTCATGGCGGAGCTACGGCAGAGGGACAGAGAGAAGTACTAAACAGTTTCGGTATAAATGAAGAAACTATGGGGGTTCCTATAAGATCCTCAATGGAAGTAGTAAAAATCGGCGAAACAAATGAAGGTATTCCTGTATTCATGGATAAATTAGCATACCAGTCTGATATGGTTGTCCTGATAGCCAGAGTTAAGCCTCATACTGATTTTAAAGGTAAGGTGGAGAGCGGTCTTTGTAAGATGATGGCTATAGGGCTTGGGAAACATGAAGGCTGTTCAAGACTCCATCAGGAAGGCTTTGAGAATTTCCATACTGTAATACCTGAAGTTGCCGAAGTATTTCTCAAAAATGTTCCCATAGGCTTTGGACTGGCAATTGTTGAAAATGCCTATGACAGAACTGCTTTGATTGAGGCAGTTCTGTCAAAGCACATAATAGAAGAAGATGCCAGACTTTTACTGCTGGCCAAGAAAAATATGCCCAGAATAATGTTACCAACAGTAGATGTTCTGATTGTTGAGCAGATAGGAAAGGATATAACCGGAGCTGGCATGGATCCCAATATTGTGGGTCGAACCACAAAAGGGAAGCTGCCAGGCTTTAGCGGTCCTGATATACAAAGAATCGTGGTTTTGGGTTTGTCTGAGGGTACTCATGGAAACGCGTGCGGCATAGGACTGGCAGACTTCACTGTGAAGAATGTACTCGATGAAATAGACCATACGGCAACCTATGCAAATGTAATTGCTTCTGGTAATCCGGAAGCCGGTAGGATACCTGTGGCTATGGAGAGCGAGAGGGAGGCTGTAATTGCCGCAGTTAAATGCTGTACAAGAATAGACGAAAATAATCCCAAAATAGTACGGATTAAAGATACATTACACCTGGGAGAAATATATGTATCAGAGAATTTACTCCCGATAATCTTAGAAAATGATAACCTTGAATTTGCAGATTAATCTCTTAATTTATGTATAAATAATATAGCGAGAAGATATTAAACTTTAGGTTAAATATCTTCTCTTTTATTGTGAATAGCAATTTGCGAAGCAAATCCGGGCAAAGGTAAAGGACTCGATGTGC
Source organism: Clostridia bacterium (assembly GCA_029238945.1). Classification (GTDB taxonomy): domain Bacteria; phylum Bacillota; class Clostridia; order Lutisporales; family Lutisporaceae; genus GWB2-37-7. The sequence goes on along the minus strand of JAQZBM010000021.1, from coordinate 3,160 downwards.
TGATTTTTTATATAAGAAATGATTTATATTTAATGATTTAGAGTACAAAAGTCACCTTATAATCTTAGCAAAATTCATCATGTATTGCTTTGAATATAAAGTAAAGAATAAATTTGATAGCTTATATAATATATACTATAATATAACATTGGAGGTGAAAATAAGTATATGAGCAGCACAGAAGTAATAGCAACCTTTGATTCAACGCACCACGCATTGCGTTTTGAAAAAACTCTGAAGCAAAATGAAATAGCTCTGGTAGTGATGCCTGTACCGCGCGAGATATCAGCCAGCTGCGGATTGGCAGTAAAGTTTAATGAGCAAAACATAGATAGGGTTAAGGACTTGACTCAAGAGAATGAGATACAGGTTAGAAAATACTATGAAATAAAGATAAATGATAATAAGAGAGAGTATTTAGCTTTAGACTAAATACTCTTTCTCTACTTTTTGTATCGTTTGAAGCATGTGATTTGTTCAGCAGGAAATGTATACCTGCAATTATCATCAATAATCAGCCAAAAGATTGATATTAAGCTGAAAATGCAATATTTCTATATATAATATGGCTTTACATATCACAAAATAAGTTTTAAACTTATTTTGTTGAAATATTAAGCTTTTTGCACAAAATTGTAATAAGGAGATGAGCTTTTGAAGATTAGGAAAAAGGTGTTTTTTAGGAATATAATAGTTTTTACATTGATAGTAGCAGCCGGTGCATACGGTTATCTATATTATTTCCTTAACTCGCTTAACGTTGGAGGAGGCGCTGAGAACTACCCTACCCCGGGCAAGCGGGTAAATGTAATGATTATCGGGGTAGCAAACGGACTTGCTGATTCCTTGATGCTGGCAAGCTTTGATACAAAAACGAAGGATGTTCAGATTTATTCTATACCTAGAGATACCTATTATCACCGTAAGGGATATAATAAAACCGCACAGAAGAAGATAAACGCATCCTATGGAAACGGTAAGGCTGACGGCGTTGTAAAAGCTGTAGAAGGACTTACGGGAGTGCCTATACATTACTATGTTCAGATTGACTACGAGGCTGTAGAAAAGATAGTGGATGCTGTAGGAGGTATAGAGGTGACAGTACCTCAAGACATGAATTATGATGACCCTGCTGACGACCTGCATATACATTTTGAAGAAGGACAAGTCATAGAGAAAGGCGAGGACATAGTTAAAATTCTTCGCTGGAGAAAGAACAACAAGGGCGGCGGCTACAAAGAGGGCGACCTTGGTCGTATAAAGATGCAGCAGGAGGTTGTGAAGCTTGGAATAGAAAAGGTTATAAAAGGAAATCTGATTCTAAATTTCATGAAGCTTCAAGGACCAATTAAGGAATATGTAAAAACAAATATGACACCAGATCAAATGATGTATTATATAACAAAAGCCAGCTCGGTTAAGTCCGACAACATACATCTGGCTACAATACCCGGCACTACAAAGGATATGGGACTATCCTTCTTCGTAGCAAATGAAGAAAAGATGAAGGAAATGATGAGGGACCTGCTTGAAGATAAGTAGTAAAATTTAGCATGGTTGACAATATTTGCGAAATCAAATATACTTTTTTGTAGCATCAGTGCAAGGGGGAAAGAAAATGTTCAAAAACGTACAGGAAGTCAAAGAGTACTGCCAGCAGAATGATATCAAGATGATAGACTTCAAGATAACAGACCTGATTGGCAGATGGCACCATTTATCCATACCAGCGGGAAGATTCAGTGAGAAAGTGATGACAGACGGAATAGGCTTCGATGGATCCAGCTATGGTTTTAAGACTATTGAAAAAAGTGATATGGTATTTATTCCTGATTTAAGTACAGCGTTTGTTGACCCTTTCTGTGACGTTCCTACATTAAGCATGATAGGAAATATCCACACTCTTGAAGATGGAGTGAAAAGGTATGAAGGAGACCCAAGATACATTGCTGAAAAAGCAGAAAAGTTTATGAAGAATTCAAAGATAGCTGACCAAAATATTATCGGACCGGAATTCGAGTTTTATATATTGGACAACGTATCCTTTGAAAACAAACCGAATCACATGGAAACAAGCCTGGATACAGCTGAAGCAAGCTGGAACACAAATGACAGGTTCGATAACCTGGGATATAAGATTAGTCACAAGGGCGGTTATCATGTAGACTTACCTCATGATATAACATATAACCTCAGAACAGAAATGTGTCTGTTGCTAGAGGAGCTTGGGGTTCCGGTAAAGTATCATCACCGTGAGGTAGGCGGTCCGGGACAAGTAGAAATAGAGGTCGAGTTTGGTACAATGAAGGATATGGCTGATAAGACATATCTTCTCAAATATGTAGTTAAAAATATGGCTATACAAAACGGCAAGTCTGCTACCTTTATGCCTAAGCCGATTTATGGTGAGGCGGGAAGCGGCATGCACGTGCATATGCAGCTCTTTAAGGATAGCAAGCCTCTTTTTTACGATGAAAAGGGCTACTCAGGCTTGAGTCAGACAGCCCTTTACTTTATAGGAGGATTGCTTAAGCACTCACCGGCTCTTTTAGCCTTTACAAATCCGAGCACCAACTCCTATAAGAGGTTAGTTCCGGGCTATGAGGCTCCTGTAAGTATATGCTATGCAACTTCAAACAGAAGCTCAGTCATTAGGATACCGGGCTATGCAAACAGACCTGAAAGCAAGCGCTTCGAGTTCAGACCATCAGATGCAACAGGCAATCCATATCTGGCATACTCTGCTTTGCTAATGGCAGGCTTAGACGGTATAATAGAAAAAATTGACCCGGTGGCAGAAGGCTTCGGTCCATACGATGTAAATATCTTTGAGTTGGACGAGGAAACAAAAAAGAAAATAAAAGGACTTCCAAAATCCTTAGAAGAAGCGCTGCAGGCATTGAAGTCAGACCATGACTTCCTGCTAAGAGGCGGAGTCTTTACAAAGGAGCTCATTGATACTTGGATAAAGACAAAGTTTGAGAAGGAACACAAGAAAGTAAGCATAATGCCTCATCCGGAGGAATATGCACTATACTATGATTTATAAAATTAAGCCATCAAGATTATCTTGATGGTCTTTTTATGCTTACAGTATAATAAAAGTATATGGGTAAATTAAGTGTTAGTATTAAGTAAATATTTAAGGAGTGGATATTAT
>JAQZBM010000237.1 GCA_029238945.1 Clostridia bacterium | reverse complement strand
TATTATTTTAATTTGGCACCGGGAGGAACTATAGTACTATTTAGCGTAATTATATTATTGATAGTTATAGGTGTGAAAAGATACATCCTCAAAAACGTATAGCACCAAATAAAAAATGGGATGTGATATGGTGAGTAAAATAAGCATGATAGAGGATAAATTGAAAAGTATGGGCTATAAGCTGACAAGCCAGCGAAGACTGGTAATTGAGATTTTTGAGGAAAGCCCCTATCATTTTACCGCTCAAGAGATATTTGACAGGGTTAAAGAAAAAAGCAGCAATATTAATTTCTCAACTATATATAGAAATCTAGAGCTGTTGTGCAAACTGAATATAATATGCAAGCTGAACATCAGCAGCGGTATAAGCCATTTTGAGCTTATGGATACGGAGCATCATCACCATCATTTGATTTGCCTGAACTGCGGAGATATGGAAAAGGTTGATATATGTCCGTATAATCAGCTTAACAAGAGCAAGCTTGAGGAGCTTGGTTTTGTACCAACTGAACATAAGTTTGAGATTTACGGCTACTGTAAAAATTGCAGTCCCAATAAATAACACCAGAAGTAATAATATATGCCAAGTATAAATATAATCAAAATAGGTAAGGTTTTTAAGGTAATAAATTCATTATTACCTTATATTATTGTGAAATATACAGATGAATAATATTAGGAGAATAAAGCCTTTAGAAGTTAAGTCCGTTGTGATAATATGAATATATAAATTGCACCCATGCTTCTGCAGATTCAATAGTCATTAATCTATGCAATTTATAAACAGAGGAAAACAATTTCGTGCTATATGAATAAAACAAGCTGTTATAGCACGAAATGTATAGTATGGATTTAAGATTTACAGTTGTATAAAAACAAATGTCTGTACAATTTATAAACTGCGTAATACATTTAGTGTTACTTGAATCATGTAAATTATTTAGCACAAAATATATAAATTGAGGTGTAAGGATTATGAGCAAAAACAGGGTTGTGCTATTGAGTATTGTATTGATACTGGTTACTGCATTGCTGACCTTTATGATTACTAATACGGTGGAGATTGCACTTGGAGACAGAGTTGTAATTTCCAGAAGTGATTTTGAAAATCTTAAGGATTTGCAGAAATTGCTTGCTTTAAAGGAATACATAAAAAACAATTACGTAGAGGGAGCTGAGGATGATACCCTGATAACGGGTGCTATGAAGGGCCTGTTTGAAGCTTTAGAGGATCCTTATTCTGTTTATTTGACACCAAGTGAGTTCAAAGCGCTGAATGAGGCTACCAGCGGCAGCTTTGGAGGCATAGGAGTTATAGTGACAAAAAGTGATGAGGGTTACATAACAGTAGTTGCACCTGTAGAGGATACTCCGGGTGAAAGAGCCGGAATTAAAACCAATGATAAGATTATAAAGGTAGATAACAAGGATATTATCGGAATGGAACTGGATAAGGCCGTAGACATGATAAAGGGTAAGCCAGGAACCAAGGTAACTCTTACAATAATGAGAGATAAGGTCGATCAGCCTCTGACCTTTGAGATAAAAAGGGAAATGATTAATCAGAAGGCCGTTAAGAGCGAAATGCTGGACAATAATATAGGATATTTGAGACTTAGCAGCTTCGATGAGGACGCAGGCAAGGATTTCAAGAAGGCCCTGAATGACCTTAAAGTAAAGAATATGAAGGGTTTGATACTTGACCTGAGACAGAATCCGGGAGGCTATGTAAAAGCATGCATAGATATTGCAGATGAGCTTCTTGGTGAAGGAATGATAGTGTATACTGAAGATAAGAACAAAAATAGAGAGGTTTATAACTCCAAAGAAGGAGGCATAGAGGTACCTCTCATAGTGCTTGTAGATGAAGGAAGTGCCAGTGCTTCAGAAATTCTCGCAGGAGCTATCAAGGATAGAAATGCGGGTATACTGATTGGTACAAGAACCTTTGGAAAAGGCTTGGTTCAATCAGTTGAAGGCTTGGGCGACGGTTCAGGCATAAAGCTTACTACTCAGAAGTACTATACACCGAATGGTGTAAGTATAAACAAGGTTGGAATAGAGCCGCATATAGAGGTAAAGGCTTTGGAAATCAAGGAAGGACAAAGACAGGAAGACATAAAGGATGTTCAGCTTGAAAGAGCGATAGAGGAAATACAGAAACAGATAAAATAATGAGGTGCCAATATGGGTTTCATACTGAAGATAGCAGGTCTAGTGCTTAGTGAAATCAGCTTAGTTTTAGGCAATCAATTATTTTGGGTATTGGTTGTTGTAATTATGCTGCTGTACAAGAAAACTTCAAATATTGAAATGGCGATGTTGAAAAACAAGCTGCCTCTTATGCAGAAAACAACCAGCGCATTGTTTAACGGTCTCATAGCAGGCTTGCTTGGAAGTCTTTTGGTTTTACTGCTGGGTATTACCATAGAGCGCTATGCTTCCTATGATCAAAGCATTTTCGCTTCGGGAATCACATATATCTGGATTATTGCGGTGCTTTTATCCCTGATAAATGCAAGATACTTATGCTTCTCCTATGCAGGCGGCATAGTAGCCTTGATAAATTTAATCATAGATTTTCCAAATGTATATGTACCGGGCCTTATGGCGTTGATAGGAATACTTCATTTAATTGAAAGCCTTTTAATTTGGATTGACGGCTACAGCTTTTCAGTACCCATATTTTTAAAGAACAAGACAGGAAGGATTGTAGGCGGCTACATAATGAACAGAATGTGGCCCATACCTTTGGTACTTACAGTGCTGGCCTTTCCAATGACAGGTGCCATAAGCTATATTACGTCGGAAGCAATGCCTGCCTGGTGGCCGCTGCTCAGACAGTATCAGGCCTTCGCATATATGCCGTTTTTGGTGCCGGTAGTGTTGGGCTACAGCGACGTAGCGCTTACTCAGTCCCCTGAGAACAGATGCAAGAAATCTGCTGCCAGGCTTGCTGTTTACAGTGTTATATTGATAGCCTTGGCAGTGGCAGGAAGTAAATGGGAAATATTCTCATACTTAGCGGCATTGTTCAGTCCCATTGCCCATGAAATGCTGATAAAATGGGGGAAGAGGGAAGAAGAAAATGGGAAGTCACTATACGACCCATCGGGAGAGGGGATTTGCATTCTGTACATCAGGGAGCATTCTGCGGCTAAGCAGATTGGCTTGCAGCCCGGGGACAGGATACTTAGTATAAATAACATAGTGGTTCAGGACGAGAGTCAACTGGCAGAGTTTCTGTCAAGGTATCCTACCTTCATCTGGCTGGAGATTAAGAAGCCTGACGGCAGCATAAAGACCTATGAATATCAGGATTACAAAGATGGCATTAGCTCCTTAGGAGTTCTGATAGTGCCAAAGAATGCCGGAATGTACTTTGAAATCAATGACGGCTCCTCTCCGGCCTTAGGAATGCTGAAGAAACTGCTTAACAAGAAAAGTATTAATATATCTAAATGAAAAAGCCAGCTGATGCTGGCTTTTTCATTGTAGATTATCATTAGGGGAGGTAATACTGTTTGTATCTTGAACGTTATTGTAGGTGTAACGCAATAATTCATCAAAGGCGGCTCTGTTTCTTAAGTTTACTGATTCAAGATGCTTGAAGACCCTTAAATACTTATCATCTTCCGAGATTTTAGTTTTGCTGTATAAGCTGCCGGGTTTGTTGCTGTCATTCATATAAATCACCTCATTTTATTATGTACGCAGCTTTATGCTATTGAGAATAGTATAATTATGAATACATATTTATATTTTATGCAATGCTGCAAGTTTTATTCTATCTAAATATATTACAACTGCTTATGCTTTCATTAGGTACTGTGAAAAGATCCTTCAATGCGTTCAGGATGACAATAGTGAGTCTTTCATCACATAAATGTAGAAGCTTTAACTATATATAGTGCATTATTCATTGTCACAAAATTACTCATTTAATTTTATAAATACTCCTAATAGTTTTTGAGTGATTTTTACAATATAATTTAATTATAAAATTGGAAGGGTGGAGTAGTATGTCAAAGGTAATTTTGAAGGACATTAAAAAGGTTTATCCCGGTAATGTAACAGCAGTAAAAAACTTTAATATGGAAATAGAGGATAAGGAGTTTATTGTTCTGGTAGGACCTTCAGGCTGCGGTAAGACTACTACCTTGAGAATGATAGCAGGCTTAGAGGAGATAACTGAAGGCGAGCTTTATATAGGCGACAAACTGGTGAATGATGTGCCGCCAAAGGATAGAGATATTGCGATGGTATTCCAAAACTATGCTCTTTATCCTCATATGACTGTATATGAAAACATGGCATTTGGACTTAAGCTGAAAAAGGTTCCAAAGGCAGAGATAGACGAGAAGGTAAAGAATGCGGCCAAGATATTGGAAATAGAGCATTTGTTGGATAGAAAGCCAAAGGCTCTGTCAGGAGGACAAAGACAGAGAGTTGCCCTGGGAAGAGCTATGGTAAGAGAGCCAAAGGTATTCCTGATGGACGAGCCTCTTTCCAACCTGGATGCAAAGCTAAGAGTTCAGATGAGAACCGAAATAGCCAAGCTTCATAAGAG
>JAQZBM010000236.1 GCA_029238945.1 Clostridia bacterium | reverse complement strand
AACTGGTGTCTTTTTATAGCATACAGATACACATCCATATCCGTTGCTACTATCCTGCTATATACCGCACCTGCTATAGTCATGGTGCTCTCCGCCATACTGTTTAAAGAGAAGCTTACTAAAATAAAAATTCTATCACTGCTTCTGACCTTCGCAGGCTGCTTACTTGTAACGGGATTCTCTCAGGATTCAAGCCAGAAGCTCTCAGTACTGGGAATATTGGCAGGACTAGGTGCAGGCCTTGGCTATGCCTTATACAGCATCTTCGGCAAATATGCCCTGGAAAAATACGATGCTATGACTATTCCTGTATATACCTTCCTGGTTGCAGGTGCAGGCTTAATTCCTCTAACTGATTATTCCGCACTGATAAATTCATTTTCAAATATATCTGTTGTACTCTATGCCGTGGGTATAGGCTTACTTTCAACAGCTTTGCCCTTCATCCTTTACACAAAGGGCTTATCCAAACTGGAGCCCAGCAAGGCTTCATTGATAGCCACCTTGGAACCTGTAGTGGCGTCAATCATAGGCTTCACCGTATTTAATGAAACAGTGACCTTATCAAAGATTATTGGGATACTACTGGTTATAGCCGCCTTAATGATAATCAGAGAAAAACCAGCCAGTACTCAAGGCTGCGATATAAGTTAAAAACCCTATGCAGATTACTTTGCATAGGGTTAAACTTTTTATTTATTCAGTTTAAGCAGGTCCAGTGCAACCTCGCAGTAGGATTTAAAACCATTCTCCAATGCCCTTTCGTCGAAGTCAAATCTAGGATGGTGATGGAGGGCAGTCAGCTTGGTACCAAAAACCAGATACAGCGCCTTACCTCCATTTTTCATGACCTCTCTAAACATATACGCAACATCTTCAGACCCGCCCAAGGACGCACCCTCCGATATATTGAGGCCCCTTGCCTTTAAGAGCTCCTGCACATATGTGCTGAATTCATCTCTTTCATACTGATAAGCAGGTGCACTTCCTACCTCAGTCACATCATAGGTTACGCCGTACATCTTTGCACTAGCTTCAATCATATCGTAGGTTCTTCGCAATAAATCCTCATTTATCTCCTGAGTTTCACCGCGTGTCTCCAGCTCCAGCTTTGCCTCTGCTGCCACAGCATTTCTTGCTGTACCTGCGTGGAGTGTGCCGACATTGACTCTGCTCATACCGCCGCTGTACTGAGTAAGGGTATGCAAATTTATAGAACAGTTAGCAGCAGCCAAAAGTGCGTTTCTGCCCAACTCCGGATTAGCTCCTGCATGAGCTGATACCCCGTGAAAATATACATCCAGCTTATTGGTAGCCAGGAATCCGCCTACTCCGCATATGACTTCATTTTCCTTGCCCATAAAGCCCACGTGGCCTGACAATATAAAGTCAACCTTGTCCAGAGCTCCTCTTTCTACTATGCTTCTTGCTCCTCTTACTCCTTCTTCTGCCGGCTGGAATATAAAAATCAGCTTTCCCCGCAGCTCTTCTCTCTTTGATACCAGATACTCTGCCGTTTTCAGCCCAATAGCTATATGTCCGTCATGACCGCAGGCATGCATCATATTTTTGTTTTTAGAAGCAAAGCCTTCAGTTGAAGGTCTATGTTCTTCCGCAGTCTCACCAATATCATTGGCATCAATGTCAAAACGCATAGCTACAGTAGGTCCCGGTCTGCCCGTATCAAGAATTCCAATAGCCCCGGTGTAGCCCTGAAGTATTTCTTCCGCATCAAAGTCCGGCTTCAAGTCCCCCAGTGAGCTCCTGTGGCTATTGATAGCCTCAGCAGACGGCAGTCCCTGTCTTTGCCCGTGTATCTCCCTGCCGTATTTTATATCTAATCCTAACTTCTTAAGATATGCAATAATCTTTATAGTTGTTTCAAACTCCAACCATCCTGATTCCGCGCATTGATGAAATTCTCTTCTAAGCCTTGTCAAATCTTCAAATATGCTATTATTCATGGCTGCTTTCCTTTCCCAAATAGCGTATTGCGGAATTTGCCATTATCTCCATACCTGTCTTCATAATATTCTCATCAAAATCAAATTTCGGGTGGTGGATGGGGTATGAAGCTTGCTCTTCTGAACCAAGCCAGAAAAAGGCACCGGGCACCTTTTGGAGATAGTTAGCAAAGTCTTCTCCTCCCATTGCAGGCTTTTCAATCTCAGTCAACGCCTCCTTGGGTAGAATCTCATGAGCCACTTCTCTCAGTAAATCCGACATCTTACTGTCATTCAGCAGAGCCGGATAACCGTAGGCATAGTTTACCTCTCCGCGAACTCCCGCAGCCTGGCACACCCCGCTGACTACTTCACGTATCCTTTGCTCTACCTTCCTTCGAACCTCAGGATTCAATGTCCTTACAGTTCCTTCAAGCTTTGCATAATCAGAAATTACATTGTATTTCGTACCGCTTTGCATTTTCCCTATAGTGATAACTGCTGCCTCCTGTGGATTAATACTTCTGCTTATAATCGTCTGCAGAGTATTTACAATCTGACAGCCTGCTACCAAAGCATCCACTCCTTCATGGGGTGCCGATGCATGTCCGTTTCGGCCAAAAACTTCTATTGTAATCGGGTCAGAGGATGCCATCAGAGCACCGTTTTTAACCCCAACCTTTCCTTTTTCAAGGTTAGGCCAGATATGCAGTCCCAGTATAGCATCAACCTGAGGATTTTCCAAAGCGCCTGCCTCAATCATAGGCAGCGCACCACCTATTGGGGCTTGCTCCTCAGAGGGTTGAAATATAAACTTTATATTCCCGGCAATTTCATCCTTCAACCTTGATAAAATTACTGCTGTGCCTAGTAAAATTGCTGTGTGTCCATCATGGCCGCAGGCATGCATTTTTCCTTCATGCTTCGATGCAAAACCGTGGTCGTTCTGCTCCTTAATAGGAAGGGCATCGATATCTGCACGAAGGGCGATAGTCCTACCTGGCTTTGAGCCGCGCAGCAACCCTATGACACCATAACCTCCCGCATTCTCCTGCACTTCCATAGGAAGCTTCTTCAGGATTTCTGCAATCTTACCTGCGGTCCTTTGTTCTGCTCCGCTGATTTCCGGATACATATGAAAATCCCTTCTCCAAGCAACTACCTCGGGGTATGTATCCTCAATTAGCTTCTTAACTATATCCATTTGAAATTGCCTCCTTAATTACTTCAGTAAATACACCGCTGCATCAGGTCCGATAGGTAAATTGAATGTCATCCAGATTATTATCTGTGCTATCCAAACTGTCAAGAAAATCAGACTGTATGGAATCATAAGGGACAGTAAAGTACCTACTCCAGCATCTTCGTCATATTCCTGCGCAAAAGCCAGAATAACCGGGAAGTATGTGAACAGCGGAGACATTGGGTTTGTTGCTGAGTCTCCAATTCTGTATGCCAGCTGTACAAATGCAGGAGAGAAGTTCATTAAAGAAAGCATTGGTACAAATATAGGAGCCAAAAGCGCCCATTTTGCTGATCCGCTTCCAATGAACAGATTTACAAAGGTTGTTACAAAGATGAATCCTATTATCAATGGAATTCCGGTAAATCCGACATTCTTTAAGAAGCTTGATCCGTTTACGGCAAGTACAGTACCTATGTTGCTCCAATTAAAGAAAGCTATAAACTGTGATGCCGCAAATACTAACACCATATATCCCGACATGCCCTTCATGACATTGCCAAGCATTCTAGGTATGTCCTTCTCACTCTTGATTGATTTTACTGTGTAACCATAAGCTAGTGCAACTACAAAGAAAAGCACCATTAAAATCGGTATGATACCATTTAAGAAAGGTGATGGAATTATTGTATGCTTTGTAGCATCTCTCAACATTCCTGTTTTAGGGATTAAACCCACAAGTATTATTCCTATATAAACTAAAGCCGCAATGCCTGCATTTCTCAAGCCTTTATTCTCAAGGGGTGTCAAGGCTTCCAGCTCTTTTTCGGTATTGCCCTTGTATGTTCCCAGTCTTGGCTCTACTATCTTTTCTGTTATCCATGAACCGACAAGAACAAGAATACCTGTTGATGCCATTAAGAAATACCAGTTTGAGACAGGTGAAACCATGCTTTCTATTCCGATTGCCTTTGCAGCTTCGTTTGTGATACCTGCCAGCAATGCATCTGTACCTGCTACCAGCAGGTTAGCCGTAAAGCCAGCACCAACTCCTGCAAATCCCGCAGCTAATCCGGCCAAAGGATGTCTTTTTACTGCCACAAATATAAGCGCAGCCAGTGGCGGAATAACTACAAATGCCGCATCTGAGGCAATATTACCCATTATGCCGACAAAAACTACAGTAGCAGTTAAAAGTGATTTTGGAACCCCCATAACTAATTTTCTCAGGGAGGTAAATACAAAACCAACCTCTTCTGCCAAGCCGATACCAAATGTCATTACCAGAACCAGTCCCAACGGCTTAAAACCAACAAAGTTATCCAAGAAGCTTGAAATAATCCAAAGAATTCCGTCCTTAGACAAAAGGTTTTTTATCACTACTTCTTCTTGCGTTCCGGGATGAATTACTTTTACGCCTAAGCCTGATAGTACAGCAGATAATACCATAG
>JAQZBM010000235.1 GCA_029238945.1 Clostridia bacterium | reverse complement strand
TGAGAAGGAAAAGCAGCTTATTAAGGAGCAGGCGAGCGCTGTTGAACTGCCAAAGGAAGCTCCACAGGTAAAGCAGGATATAAAAGCGGAAGCCAATGATAAGAAAGAATATACACCTTTGATATTAGGCAGAAATGCTAATATTAAGGAAACTATAATTAAGATTACCGACATTGTACCGGATGAGGGAAGAGTGGCTTTAAATGGTGAGATATCTAATATTGAATCTAAGGAATTAAGAAGCGGAAAAACGTTAATTTCCTTTGATTTATATGACGGATTCAGTTCAATAACTTGTAAGACCTTCCTTAAGCCAGGTGAAGAGGGTGAAGTATTATCCAGACTCAAAAAGGCCAAGGGTGTCAAGCTTGCCGGGAGTGCCAGCTACAGCAAATTTTCAGGAGAGACTGAGCTTATCGCCAACACTATCGTAGAAACAGAAGGCGTGAAAAAGGCTAAGAGAGTGGATAATGCAGAGGTTAAAAGAGTAGAGCTGCACATGCATACACAAATGAGCCAGATGGATGCTATGACAAGTGCTGCAGATTTAATTAAAAGGGCCATGAGCTGGGGAATGAAGTCCATTGCCATAACGGACCATGGAGTGGTGCAGTCCTATCCTGATGCACATAAACTGCTGGGAAGAGATAATCCCAACATGAAGGTCATATATGGGGTTGAGGCTTATTTGGCACCGGATAAGAAGCCTTCTGTAGCAAATCCAAAAGGACAGAGTATTGATTCTACATTTTGTGTGCTGGATTTGGAAACCACAGGCTTTTCGCCATTGACAGAAAAAATTACTGAAATAGGAATTATGAAATTCAAAGACGGGGAAGTAATAGATCAATTCAGCTGTTTTATAAATCCTGAAAAACCTATTCCAGCAAGGGTTGTGGAGGTTACAAACATAACCGATGACATGGTAAAGGATGCTGAAACCATAGAAAAGGTGTTTCCTAAACTGCTGGAATTTATTGAAGGAAGCATTTTGGTTGCCCATAATGCAGATTTTGATGTGGGTTTCTTAAAGCATAACGCCAAGGTTCTGGGTTATAACTTCGACTTTACATATTTGGACACCCTGTCCCTGGCAAAGGAGCTGTTCCCGGATTATAAGACTTATAAATTAGGAAGAATAGCTAAAAACCTTGGCATAAAGGTTGAGGTTGCTCACAGGGCCTTGGATGATGTGGATACCACTGTCAAGGTATTTAATGTAATGCTTGCAAAGCTTAGGGAAAGAGGAGCAAAAACTCTTGAAGATATAGACACATTTGGCACCAATGAAGAAGCTAAGAAGCAAGAGTACAAGAAGCTTAATACTTATCATGCTATAATACTGGCAAAGGATTATGTGGGTTTAAAGAACTTATACAAGCTGGTATCCTACTCCCACTTGCATTATTTTTATAAAAAACCACGTATATTAAAGAGTCTCTTTAAAAAATATTCCGAAGGTTTAATTCTGGGAAGTGCCTGTAGTGAAGGCGAGCTTTACAAGGCGGTTTTGCTTGGAAAATCAGATGAGGAAATTGAAGCAATTGCAAAAGAGTACGATTATCTGGAAATCCAGCCTTTAGGAAATAATGATTATTTAGTAAGAAAAGAGGAAGTTCCAAATAAGGAATATTTAAAGGAAATAAACAGAAAAATTGTTGCTCTCGGAGAAAAATTAAATAAGCCTGTAGTTGCTACCGGAGATGTTCATTTCATGGATCCTGAGGATGAAATATACAGGCGTATACTTGAAGCTGGTCAGGGCTATGATGATGCAGATAATCAGGCTCCTTTATATTTAAAAACCACCGAGGAGATGCTTGAGGCCTTTTCCTATTTAGGAGAGGAAAAGGCCTATGAGGTTGTAGTAACAAACACTAATAAGATAGCTGATATGTGTGAGCAGATAAGTCCAATTTCGTCTGAGAAATGCCCTCCTCATATAGAAGGTTGCGAGCAGACTATTAAGGATATTGCCTTTGGGAAGGCTCATGAGCTTTATGGAGACCCCTTGCCAGAAATTGTTCAACAAAGGCTGGATAGGGAACTTGATTCTATCATAAAAAATGGTTTCTCAGTAATGTATATAATTGCTCAAAAGCTGGTATGGAAATCAAACGAAGACGGCTATTTGGTTGGGTCGAGAGGTTCTGTTGGTTCCTCTGTTGTAGCCTATATGACTGGTATTACAGAAGTAAATGCCCTACCGCCCCATTATAGATGCCCTAGTTGCAAATATTCAGATTTTACAGATTACGGCTATAATAACGGCTTCGACTTGCCAGATCAACTTTGTCCTGTTTGCGGAGAAAAGCTTGCTAAGGATGGAATAGATATCCCGTTTGAAACCTTTTTAGGCTTCAATGGAGATAAGGAGCCGGATATAGACTTAAACTTTTCCGGAGAATATCAGGCAAAGGCACATAAATATACAGAAGTTATATTTGGAAAGGGGACGACCTTTAAGGCTGGAACTGTAGGTACCATAGCAGATAAAACAGCCTTTGGTTATGTGAAGAAGTATTTTGAGGAAAAGAATATCTCAGTTAGCAAAGCAGAAATCGCCAGAATAGCAAAAGGTTGTACAGGTATAAAAAGAACCACAGGACAGCATCCTGGCGGAATAATAGTTGTGCCCAAGGGAAGAGAAATATTTGAGTTTTGCCCGGTACAGCATCCTGCAGATGATTCGGATTCAGATATTATAACAACACACTTTGACTATCACTCAATAGACCAGAACCTGTTGAAGCTGGATATACTGGGGCATGATGACCCAACGATGATCAGAATGCTTCAGGATATTACCGGTGTGGATCCTATAACTATACCTATGGATGATAAGGCGACTATGTCTTTGTTTTCATCAACAGAAGCTTTGGGTGTAACCCCTGAGCAGATAAATTCCAAGGTAGGTACCTTTGGGGTTCCTGAATTTGGCACTAAGTTTGTAAGAGGTATGCTTTTGGATACAATGCCAAAACAATTTACAGATCTGATATGTATATCAGGACTTTCCCATGGTACCGATGTGTGGATTGGAAATGCAAAGGACCTGATTGATGCAGGAACAGTTACTTTAAGTGAGGCAGTGTGTACAAGAGATGATATTATGGTTTATCTCATGAAAAAGGGTCTGCCTCCGAATACTGCCTTCAAGATTATGGAGACGGTTCGTAAGGGAAAGGCTCTGAAGGAACCGAAGTGGCCTGAATATGAGGCTTTAATGAGGGAGCATAAAGTGCCTGAATGGTATATAGATTCCTGTAAAAAGATAAAATACATGTTCCCTAAGGCACATGCTGCAGCTTATATAATGATGGCCTTCAGAATAGCCTGGTTTAAGGTACACATACCTTTGGCATATTATGCAGCATATTTCACTATCAGAGCAAAGTCTTTTGATGCAGAGTTTATGATAAATGGGAAAGAAGTTGTAAAGCAAAAGATGAAGGAAATTGAAATGCAGGGTAATCAGGCTGCCAATAAGGACAAGGATATGTATGATGATCTAGAATTGGTATTGGAAATGTATGAAAGGGGCTTTAAATTTCTGCCAATTGATTTATATAAATCCCATGCTACCAATTTTCTGATAGAGGATGATGGCTTGAGACCACCTTTAAACAGTATATCAGGAATGGGAACTGTTGCAGCGGAGGGTATATACAGAGCAGCCGCGGAAGGTAGTCCCTTCAGCTCCGTAGAGGATTTAAGGAAGCGTGCCGGTATAGGGAACTCTGCCATAGAGTCACTTGAAAAATTCGGTTGCTTAAGAGGGCTGCCAAAGAGCAATCAATTGAGTTTTTTTGATGTAATTTAAGCTTTATTGTATTCTTGGTACTTAAATAGTAAAATGGTAAATATAATTTATTGAACTTTAAAATAGTACGGAGGCTGATAGAAATGTCAAAGAAAAGAGTAGCAATAATATTTGGTGGTCAATCATCTGAGCATGAGGTATCAAGAGTATCAGCTCAGTCAGTGATAGAAAATATTAATAAGCAAAAATACTGTGTAGTTATGATTGGTATTACAAAGGATGGTCAATGGCTTACATATGACGGCCCTGTAGAGAAAATAGGAAGTGGAGAATGGGAAGCTATAGCACAGCAAAAGCTGCTTGAACAAAAGCAGGAAAAGGGAGAAGAAACAGCAGATATTGTCACCAACAATACTGCCAGAAGTATTTTGGCCGATAACATAAAAGCACCCATTGATGTAGTATTTCCTGTTTTGCATGGCTGTAACGGTGAAGATGGAACTATTCAGGGGCTTTTTGAGCTTGCGGGAATACCATATGTTGGCTGTGGAGTGCTTGGCTCGGCTGTTGGAATGGATAAGGCCTATACAAAAATCATATTTGAAAAAGAAGGGTTGCCTCAGGGTGATTATCTGGTTTTCAGCAGAAAACAAATATATTATGAAAATGACGAAGTAATAAAGGAAGTAGAAGGCAAGCTCACTTATCCCTGTTTTGTAAAACCATCCAACGCCGGGTCATCTGTTGGTGTTAACAAAGCTTCAAATAGGGAAGAATTAATAAAAGCTCTTGATATAGCGGCAAAGAATGACAGGAAAATTCTTGT
>JAQZBM010000020.1 GCA_029238945.1 Clostridia bacterium | reverse complement strand
TAGTCATATTGTTAACGGATATAGGATTATTGAGTCAGAATCCTGATTGATTTATATAGATTTATCATCAGTAAGATTGGAGGTGGGCGTATGATTGAGTCATATGACGACATACCCGAACTGAAAATAATAATAAACAGAACAAAAGAAAAGCTGAACAAATTAATTGCAATAGAGCAAGGGCAGCAAAGCGAGGAAGTTCTGGCTTTGAGCAGGAAGCTGGACAACCTTATTCATTACTATATAATTTTGCAAGAGGAATTAAAGTCTTAGTCATATTACAGCCACATTATAGACACTCCTGATGGGAGTGTTTTTCTATCTCCTCCGATATATGTTATAATAACAAAAAGTACCATATTTAGTATAAAACTGACATGCACAGGAGGTGGTTTATTATGGGCAGACAAAAGAAGAGCAAGCTTCTTAATGATGTAGAGGATTTCTTCTACAGCCTGCCGATTCTGCTTGCATATTGGGTGTATCAGGAGACCGGCAGTCAATGGCTGGCAGCCTTAGTCTTTATTCTGAGCTTGGGGCTGCTGTACCTGGGCATAAGCAAGTACAAGCAGTGGAAAAGAAGGAAGCTTCTGAAGAGTGGAATTGATATAGTAGACAGTATGACAGGGGCAGTGTTTGAGGAATATATACTGGAGCATTTCAAGCATATAGGCTATACAGGGCGTTTGATAGCAAACACAGATGACAGCGGTGCTGACATGCTTTTGCAGAAGGGGAATGAAAAAGTCGCGGTCCAAGTGAAAAGGTGGAAGAACAACGTAGGAGTGGATGCAGTACAGCAGGTGATTGGAGCAGTAGAGCACTATGCGGCTGATAAAGGCATTGTAGTTACAAACAGCAGCTTCACGGAGAGCGCTCACGAGCTTGCGGCTTCCGGCAATGTAGAGCTTTGGGACAGGAAAAAGCTGATTGAGCTGATAGACAGCGTCAATAATGTAGAAACAAAAGAGGCAGTTTTGCACTAAACATACAGTGAGAATGCAGCTTCCGATGTGCGGTGTATTGTTGTAGTTTGAAATGACAGGGATTATTTAGTATAATAGCTGTAAATAACTAGTTAGCATACCACTGCAATTGGTTGAATATTTTACTTAAGATAAGGAGAGCTTGTATGGAACTTTACGGAGTAGTTACAATGGATATTGTAGGTTCTCGCAGCCTGGAGAATAGACCGGAAGTACAAGACCGGCTTGACAGCTTTATTAATGAAGTAAATAAAGATTATAGCCAGTATTTAGCTGCACCAATAAACTTTACTATTGGAGACGAATGGCAGCTTATTACGAGTTATCCTGATATGGTTTATGAGTTTATCCATCTATTCCAGCAAGAGCTTTGGCAGATGGGGATAAAGTTTTACGCAGGGATTGGTATAGGAAGTATATCCACTAATCTATACGATGATTCCAGAAAGATGGACGGACCATGCTTTATAGCTGCAAGGGAAGCAATAAATATATGTAAGAATAAGCCCCGCTATGGAAGAGAGCGCAGCTATATATACAGTAAAAGCAATAAGGTGTTTTTTAAGCATTTTGTTAAGAAAGGCTATGCTAATACAGTAAAAACGAATTATGATGAATTTATCATTTATAATTTATTAGATAAAATGAATCAATACAAATTTCATAAACAAAACGCTGAAGCAGCTATAACTACTGACATTAATCAGGAAAAAGAGCCATACGAAAGCTTATTATTCAGTGATGACAATTATCAAGACAAGAATCTGAAACTATATGCTCTTGAATCCATTATAAATCTTACTATTGAAAACAATGAAATACTAAAGAGCAAGATGACCTTAAAGCAAAAGGAAATATACAAGCAATACTTTAATGCAGGGTCTTACAGGAAAATCGCTGAAAAGAAAGTAAGATCAATAAGCTCCATAAGCCAAAGCTTGAACGCTGCCGAATATTATACGATACAGCGCAATCACAATATGGTCAGGCTGCTTATTAAAGATTATTGTGAGCTGTTAAGGAGGAAGAATGGACTATAATATTTTATTGGGTCTGCTTATTTCTTATTCAATAACATATTTTATACTCCAGTCTGTATTGCCCAGGAAACAAAAGAAATTTAAAGTAATAAAACGAACTTTTAGACTCAGCTTGTACACTCTGCTTACTCATACCTTACTTACGTTCATTTTCTTATTCAATATCTTATCGCCCAAAAACATACTTGTGTTGTTAATATATCTGGTTATACATACCGTTGTGGACGAAGTTCTAGAGCAGGCATATATAAAGGGAAAAAACTCCTCATCGGCGATATATCTATTCTTGGCAGACAAAGCAATACGTTTACTGTTGATAATAATATCGACCTACTTATTAAAAACTAACTTGCCAAAGCATGCAACATTTGCAGCTATAAACAAGTTTTTTGAAAGCATTATCGGACTGTTTCCCACTCAGCTGACTTATCAAAACAGGCTTCTGGTTGCTGTATTCTTGTTTATAATTGCTTTATGGGGCGCAGGAAAGTTTATTGCCCTGATAATAGAAAGCATAAATAAATCAGGTGAAAACAAGTCACCTGAAATATTAAAGGCAGGATTCCTGATTGGTATACTAGAACGTTTCTTTATAATATGCTCCATAGTATTTGGAATGCCGCAGGTTATCGGATTTGTTCTTGCTGCTAAGTCGGTTGCACGTTTAAGCAAGCTGAATGATGACTATTTTGTTGAGATTTTTATAATTGGAAATTTTATGAGCTTTGTAATTGCCATAATCGTTGGTGCAGTTATAAAGAACTTAGATTTATTTCCTTACTTGATTAAGACCATAGAATAATTCGCATCCTTAGCAATTGACAGTGCTCTGCGAGCTTTGTGGAAGGATGGTCCGTCAAGCTGATTGACCGTTAGCTCGAAATTATGGATTGAAATGTCACCAACACCTATACCGCAATAGAATTGTACTTCTCCGAGCTTATCATTGAAAAAATCAACAATTTTTTCGTATGGGGAAGGGTATTTTAATAGTCCTTGCCACTCATCACCCAGGGTTATTATGAATGGTGATACTATTAGCTCACTATGTTTCTTATTTATTTCTTTTAGCATATCGATTATTCTATATTGTAATTCTTCTCTATTTATTATATTACGTGAATTTTTTATGTCACATACCATAGTAAGATACTCCATAATAACACCTCGCGATTAAATAATTATAACTTAAGTATAGAGAACATTGACTAAACATTAGTTGGTGTTAATTAATAGCGATGAACATTGGCTGGTGTTAATGAAAAACACTAAACACTATCGTGAGTTAAGAGTATGAGCTTAGCTTAATTTGTCTTTAAGCTTGAGTAATAATCAATGATTTTAGTGTTTGTAAATTCTATTAAAATTATCGTTTGAATATTACGTTTTAGAGATAATTAAGTATGACATTATAAAGGAGTAAGGTTACATAAAAACCCTTGAGGAAAAGCTTCTCGAAGGATTTAATGAGTTTCATGAAAGTGAAGAACTAGAGGAGCTTATAGATATCATGGAAGCTATAGAGGGATAGGAGATGAGTGATACTCATCTCCTTAATTATTGGGATTTGTGCTGTCCTGATTTTTGCCGTAAGCAACCAGCACTACATTTTCTCCGAAGTCCTGTGCTATTTCAGCTTCAAACCTTGCCAGCTTTTCTCTGAGCTTTGAGTCGTCCTTAATGCGTGCAAACTGATAGTTTTCGAAATCCATAGAAATACCTCCATAGACTAAACCTTCTAGCCTTGTACGTTTTCATCCTTCTGATAAGCAATCAGCACTATATTGCCGCCCAAATCTTTGGATAAATCCTCTTCCACTTTGCTAAGGCGCTCTATGGCTTCCTTATTATTTTTTATGTCGGCGAATTTATAATCCTTAGTATGCATACTACACCTCCTACATTGTTTTTACTAGTATTTACCTTTTGCGCAGATATAATTCACTGATGAATAAAAGATAAAACAAGAGAAGAATCATATTGCACTCCTTGTCCTAATATACTCTAACATAGGGCTTGTATGTATTTGATAAATGGGGGGATAGCAATGGTAGTCAAGGAAATAATGTCTCGCAGCATGATCACTTTGTCACTGGGAGACACCCTTCAGCATGCGGTTGAGAAGATGAGTGAGAGCGGCTTTGACAGTTTGCCTGTAATCAACCAGAGAGGGCAGCTTGCGGGAATGTTCACCAAGCAGGATTTATATAACGCCGTAAAGCAGGGTAAAGACCCCTCAATGTCAATTGATACATTGGTAAACATGGATGTCTACAGCATATTTGAAGATGAGCTGGGAAGTAAGGTTTTTGACAAGAAGGCAGAGAAGTTTCCTGTGGTTGACAAACAAAACAGGCTGGTTGGCATTGTCACCAAGACGGACCTGCTGAAGGCATACTACAGTAAGCTTCAGTATACCATGAACAGCCTGAATGGAGTGCTGGAGTCCACAAGCAACGGCATCATGGCCATTGACAAGGATAATAGGATAACTGTTTTCAACAAGGCTGCGGGAAGGATTCTCGGGATAGAACCTGCCGATGCATTGGGCAAGGAGATTCTGGAGGTAATTCCAACCTCGTCGCTGCCAAACATAGTGTGGAGCGGAAAAAGTGATGTAGGCAGCACCTTTTGCACAAACGGCAAGACATTAATTACAAGCAGGACGCCAATATTTCAAGGTGATATGGTGGTTGGTGCAGTAACTGTGTTTCAGGATATTACAGACTACAAGAACGTACTGCAGGAGCTTGATGATGAGAAAAATGTGACATTCATTCTGAACACTATTTTGGAGACAGTTTATGATGGTATAGTTGTAGTGGATAAAGACGGAGTGGTTACCATGCTAAGTAAAACCTATGCTGAATTCCTAAGGGTTAACAGGGAGGAAGTAATAGGCAAGCATGTCACAGAGGTGATTGAGAATACACGGATGCATATTGTTGCTAAGACGGGAGTGCCGGAGTATGCGGATATGCAGAAAATAAGGGGCATTCCAATGATAGCCAGCAGAATACCGATGATAAAGGACGGCAAGGTAGTTGGAGCGGTAGGCAAGGTGCTGTTCAGAAACGTCAGTGAGTTAAATGGGCTGTACAAAAAGATAAGCATCATGGAGAAGGAGCTGGAGCAGTATAAGGGGGAGTTTAAACGAGTCAACAAAGCAAGATACAGCTTTGATAACATCAAGGGGAACAGCAGACAGATGCAGGAGCTGAAGGCTTTCTGCGTAAAGGCAGCGGCCTCTGATTCCAATGTATTGCTTCTGGGAGAGAGCGGTACAGGTAAGGAGCTTTTTGCTCATGCTATACACAATGCAAGCAAGCGTGCCTATGCTCCATTCGTTAAGGTCAATTGCGCAGCTATACCTCAGGAGCTTCTGGAGTCAGAGCTTTTCGGCTACGAGGGCGGGGCTTTTACCGGTGCCAAGCGGGAAGGCAAGCTGGGCAAGTTTGCGGCTGCTCATGGCGGCACCATATTTCTTGATGAGATAGGAGATATGCCCCTGCCTATGCAGGCGAAGCTCTTGCGTGTGCTGCAGGAGAAGGAAATAGAGAGAGTAGGGGCAGTCTCTGTAGAGAAGGTGGATGTAAGGATAATCGCAGCTACAAATAAGGATCTCAAAAAGCTTATGGAGGAAGGTAAATACAGGTCTGACCTTTTCTATAGGCTTAACGTGCTCAACGTAAATATACCTGCCCTGCGGGAGCGCAAGGAGGATATACCGGCTATAGTCAACAGTCTGGTGGAGAAAATTTCAAGTAATATGGAAAAGTATATCGAGAGAGTTTCGGAGAAGGCTATGGAATATCTGAAGAGCTATGACTGGCCCGGTAATGTGAGAGAACTGGAAAACGTACTGGAACGAGCCATAAGCATTATTGAGAAAGACACGGTTATACGGTCGGAGCACTTGCCTTCAGCCTTGTTAGGAATCAATATAGATAAGCCTATGGACAGCTTGGAGGAGATATTAAACAGCACAGAAAGACAAGCGATTCTCAATGCCCTGATGGCGGAGAAGGGCAATAAGACAAAGGCAGCCAAGCTGCTTTGCATATCAAGAACCAGTCTATATGAGAAAATGACAAAGCACAACATAGAGGAAAGCTTTTAGAGCTTTAATCAGCCGGGCAAAATTCTTTGCTCGGTTTTTTTACTTGGCTGTAAAGCTTATGCTACACTTCACCTTTAAGCGTTCATAATGTGTATGCATATCCGTACAATGAGACACATCCAGGGTATTTTTTGTAAAGCTTTGCATACACATTTATGTACAAGCCCGCTTCTTTTTCACGTACTGATATCAAATCACTTATCATAGTCATACCTCCGGATTCTTGATTTTAGCGGCTTCTCGTATATGACTGCAAGAATGTGAAGAAAATTCCAGCTCAAAAGCATTGGCATGCACCTTGCAAAATAGTCAGGCATACTGCAGTACAAATAAAACATTGAGGAGGGGTAAGCATGGCATCCAAATTAATGACCTCCGAACAGGCCTTAGCCATGGTGAAGGATGGTGCAATAGTTGCAACAGCCGGATTTGTTGGAAACGCACACCCTGAGGAGCTTACACTGGCGTTGGAGAGCAGGTTTCTGCAGACCGGCAAACCGGTGGGCTTGACCCTTGTGTATGCAGCAGGCCAGGGCGATGGCAAGGACAGAGGTCTGAATCACCTTGCGCATGAGGGACTGGTGGCAAAGGTCATAGGCGGTCACTGGGGATTGGCTCCAAAGCTTCAGAAGCTTGCCATAGAGGGCAGGATACAGGCTTATAATTTACCACAGGGCGTAATATCCCACCTGTACAGAGACATCGCGGCAGGTAAGCCGGGAACAATCACCCATGTAGGCTTGAAAACCTTTGTAGATCCTAGGGTCGAAGGAGGCAAACTGAATCAGTCAACTAAGGACAATATAGTAGAGCTTATTGAGCTTGACAACAAGGAGTACTTGAGGTATAAGACCTTCCCTATTGACGTGGCTCTTATAAGAGCGACCTATGCCGATGAAGCAGGCAATGCCACAGTAGAGAAGGAAGCGGTTTCTCTGGATTGCTTATCCATGGCCCAGGCAGCCAAAAACTCAGGTGGTATAGTTATACTTCAGATTGAGAAGCTTGTGCAGAAAGGCAGCCTGGATCCCAAAAAGGTAAAAATCCCGGGAATTCTTGTTGATGCCATAGTAGTTTCAAAGCCTGAGAACCACATGCAGACCTTTGGCGAGCAGTATAATCCGGCATATACGGGAGAGGTCAAGGTACCTGTAAAATCATTGGAGAGCCTGCCCTTGGATGAAAGAAAAGTCATAGCAAGGAGGGCTGCGATGGAACTGGTGCCCAATGCCGTAACAAACCTGGGAATAGGTATGCCGGAGGGTGTAGCAATGGTTGCAAATGAAGAGGGTATCGGAGAGAACATGAGGCTTACCATTGAGGCGGGGCCTATTGGCGGAGTGCCGGCAGGAGGCTTAAGCTTCGGAGCGTCTACAAACCCTGAGGCTATAGTGGACCAGTGCTGTCAATTCGATTTCTACGATGGAGGCGGTCTGGATGTTGCATTCCTCGGACTTGCGCAGTGCGATAAAAAGGGCAATGTCAACGTCAGCAAGTTCGGACCGAAGATTGCAGGCTGCGGCGGCTTTATAAATATTACTCAAAATGCCAAGAAGGTAATATACTGCGGCACTTTTACGGCTGGCGGCCTGGATGTTAAGGTGGAAAATGGAGCGCTTGCAGTACAGACAGAAGGCAAAATCAAGAAATTCATCGACAGAGTTGAACAGGTCACCTTCAGCGGAGAGTATGCTGCCGAGATAGGGCAAGAGGTTTTGTATATCACTGAGAGAGCAGTATTCAGGCTTGGCAGGGAAGGAATGATTCTGTCAGAAATAGCACCGGGTGTTGACTTGCAGAAGGATATTCTTGAGCTTATGGATTTCAGACCTATTATACCTGAAAACCTAAAGCTCATGGACAGCAGGATATTTGCTCAGGAATCCATGGGATTGGAAATTTAGATTGTGAAGATGAAAGGAGAGAATTAAATGATAGGCGTATTGGGTATTATTTTATCATTAGGCTTGCTGATGTATCTGGCTTACAGAGGTATCACGGTTTTGATTCTTGCTCCGCTGCTGGCGCTGTTGGCAGTGCTTCTATCCGGTGAGATGCCGTTGCTGCCGGCATATACTGAGATATTCATGTCAAATCTCGCCGGCTACTTGAAGACTAACTTCCCGGTATTCATGCTGGGCGCTATATTTGGTAAGGTTATGGATGATACAGGAGCTGCAAAAGCTATAGCTCACTATATAGCCAGCAGACTCGGCAAGGATAAGGCTATACTTGCAGTGGTTTTATCCTGTGCAGTTCTTACCTATGGCGGAGTTTCGCTTTTCGTTGTTGCCTTCGCTGTTTATCCTATAGCGGCAGCCCTGTTTAGAGAAGCAGGTATTCCAAAGAGACTTATCCCCGGGTCAATAGCTCTTGGTGCTTTTACTTTCACAATGACAGCGCTGCCGGGAACTCCTCAGATTCAAAATGCAATCCCGATGCCATTCTTCAGCACAGACTCTTATGCAGCACCCATAATGGGTACTGTAGCAGGTCTTGTAATGTTCAGCTTGGGAACCCTGTGGCTGATGAGAAGAGCAAAGGCGGCCAATGCCAAGGGGGAATTCTACGGTGAGCATAAGGAAGAAATAAAGAGCTTTGACATAGCAAATCTTCCAAGCATCCTGATAGCAATAACTCCGATTATTATAGTACTTGTACTTAACTTCATATTGTCAAAGTATTACTTCTCCACTATGGACGGTGCATACCTGGAAGCTGCTCCCTTCAATACAAAGCTTGCTACTGTCAAGGGTATGTGGAGCTTGATAGTATCATTGGTAGTTGCAATAATTGCAGCAATTGCCTTAAACTTCAAGAGATTCAATGTTAAGGATAGTGTCAACAAGGGTGCTTTTGGTTCTATGCTTGCGATATTGAACACAGCATCTGAGGTTGGATACGGAAACGTTATAAAGACGCTGGGGGCATTTGCGATAGTTCAGGCATTTATACTTGGCGTTTCTGATAACCCGCTTATTTCTGAGGCAATATCCGTTAACGTACTGGCAGGTATCACCGGATCTGCTTCCGGAGGTATGAGCATAGCACTTGGAGCTTTAGGCAAGCAGTACATGGAGATGGCTGTTGCAGCAGGCATCAATCCTGAGGCATTGCATAGGATAGCATCTATAGCCTGCGGCGGCTTGGATTCACTTCCACACAACGGTGCTGTCATAACTCTTCTGGGTATCTGCGGTCTCACACATAAGGAATCCTATGCAGATATCGGAGTTGTTTCAGTTTTAGTTCCATTGATTGCTTTGGTTGTTGCTTTGATTATGGCAAGTATAGGCTTAGTATAAAAAAGATTAAGGGAGGCAGCTTTTATGAGGCTAAAGGATAAGATAGCAGTCATTACCGGTTCGGCAAGAGGTATTGGCAAAGCTACAGCCGTGAAATTTGCACAGGAAGGTGCAAAGGTGGTTGTATGCGATATCAATCTGGAACAGGTAAATGAAACAGTAGACGAAATAAAAGGCATGGGCTTTGAGGCTATTGGCTTTAAGATGGATGTAACAAACAGGACTGAGATAGATGCTGTCATAGCAGCGACGGTTGTACAGCTTGGCAGGTTTGACTGTATAGTAAATAATGCAGGCATAACAGCAGATAACACTCTTCTGAAGCTGACTGAGTCTGAGTGGGATCGGGTGATAAATGTAAATCTGAAAGGAGTATACAACTGTGCGCAAGCTGCTGCAGTGGTCATGGCGGAGCAAGGCTATGGAGTAATTTTGAATGCATCCTCTGTAGTGGGCTTATATGGGAACTTTGGTCAGACCAATTATGCGGCTGCAAAGTGGGGCGTAATCGGTATGACAAAGACCTGGGCAAAGGAGCTGGGCAAAAAGGGCATTAGGGTAAATGCGGTTGCTCCGGGCTTCATACTCACTCCTATGACAGAGAAAATGCCCGAAAAGGTGCTGGAAATGATGAAGGATAAGGCACCACTGAAGTCCTTAGGATACCCTGAGGATATAGCCAATGCATATGCCTTCCTGGCTTCTGATGAGGCAAGATTCATAACCGGAGCAGTACTAAGTGTTGACGGCGGCATAGTGCTGTAAGAGAAGGATGTGATTGATATGTCAGCTTCAATAATAGGGATGGCGCACTCCAGAGTGGGAAGACAAGAGGAGCAGACACTGTATAGTCTGCTGACGGAGGCCGGTAAAGAGGCGTTGAAGGATGCAGGTCTGTCCGGTAAGGATATTGATGCGGTCTATGTTGCCAATTACAGCGGCGGCGGCTTCAATAAGCAGGAGCATCTTGCCCCTTATGCCATAGAGATTGATGAAGGACTTCGCTTCAAACCCTGCATCCGGGTAGAAAATGCTTGTGCATCAGGTTCAACGGCAATCGCTCAGGCTATTTATGCCATAGAATCAGGCAGGTTCAAAAGCGTGCTGGTGATAGGCGTAGAGAAGATGACTTCTCTAAAAACTGCCGGGGTTACAGAGGTGCTGGCAATGGCTTCTTATTACCCTGAGGAGGGAGGCAAGGGCTACAGCTTCCCGGGACTATATGCAGAGTATGCGAAGGGCTACATGGCAGAATACGGATACAGCGAAGAGGAACTGGCTGACACCTTGGCTTACATTACCTGCAAGGCTCACAAGAACGCAATGGCAAATCCGTTGGCACAGATGCATATGGAGTTCACCCATGATTTTGCAAAACAGATATCCGATAAGAACCCTATGATTGCGCCTCCGCTGAAGCTTAGCGACTGTTCCTTGGTATCTGACGGTGCAGCGGCTGTTGTGCTGACATCCACAGATAATGCTATAGCCATGAAGGATAAGGTGGTTGAGATTTCAGGTATAGTTCATGCCTCAGATTATCTCTCTATAGTGCAGGGAAAGAGAGCACGCTATGAGCTGACCGCAGTTAAATATGCTGCACAGAAGGTTCTAGGTGATTTAGGTATGACTATTAATGATATAGACCTTGCAGAGGTTCATGACTGCTTCACCATTACCGAGCTTCTGATATATGAAGCCTTGGGGCTTGCACCATCAGGCAAGGGCAGGGAAGCACTGTTAAACGGTGATGTATATATAGGGGGAAGGCTGCCCGTAAATCCATCGGGAGGCTTGAAGGCGAAGGGACATCCTGTAGGAGCTACGGGAGTATCTATGCATGTACTGATAGTTAAACAGCTCTTAGGCGAAGCCATAGGAGAACAGGTGAAGGAGGCAGCAGCTGGCCTCACATTGAATATCGGTGGCAGTGGAGCAACAAATATTGTATCAGTATTGAAACGAATAAGATAACATATTGACCGCTGACCACCGACCCGGAAAAATATAGTTGAAATTCATATAGCAATCTGTTAAACTAAGTTTGTTAATTAAATAAGTATTGGGGAGCTGGATGAGTCCGGCTGAGAGGAAGATCCGATTGATACTTCGACCCTTATACCTGATCTGGATAATGCCAGCGTAGGAAGATAATAAATCAAAAGCTTATGCTGCATTTCCGGATGCAGCATTTTTTATATGTTTTAGGAGGAAAAATCTATGAAAAAATCATCAACCAGAATGCTGGTGGAAGCCGGCGCTATGATCGCTATGGCTCAAATCCTGAGCTATCTTAAGATTTATGAGCTGCCCAACGGCGGTTCTATTACCGCGGGAAGCATGGTTCCCATACTTATCTTCGCAATCAGATGGGGCATGAAGCCCGGCCTTCTTGCAGGTACAGCTTACGGGATATTTCAGTTCCTGCTTGGCGGAAGCTATGCGATACATCCGGTTTCAATTATACTGGATTATCTGGCAGCCTTCGGACTGCTTGGACTTGCCGGCATATCTCCGAAGAACCTGCTAGGTACTATGTTTGGAGTATTCCTTGGAGTATTTGGAAGGTTTGCAGCCAGCGTAATCTCGGGAGCAACTATTTGGGCAGCTTATGCACCGGAAACTATGAATCCATGGGTATACTCAATCCTATACAACGGTTCATACATGCTTCCTGAGCTTGTGATATCAATTATATTGGTTTCATTGCTTTATAGAAGCCTGAAGAAAATACCTTTATCCAGTTTCTAGGATGCAGCAAAGCCAGTGAGAGTTATTTCTCACTGGCTTAGTATTTTTTTGTGACATAGGGCATTGCAATTTTCTAATACCAGCCGCGTGCTTTCATGGCTGCTGCGACTCTCTTTACAGAATGCATATATGCTGCATTTCTCATTGTTACACCAAATCTCTGTTTGATATCCCAAATATCGTTGAAGGCTGTAATCATCAGACTTTCCTCTTTCTGTCTCACTTCTTCCTCTGTCCAATAGTATCCCATCAGGTTTTGCACCCATTCAAAATAAGATACGGTAACTCCGCCGGCATTTGCGAGTATGTCAGGAACTACGGTTATTCCTTTCTCAGCTATTATCTTATCTGCCTCTGGGGTAATAGGTCCATTAGCACCTTCTACAATGATTTTTGCATTAATCTTTCCTGCCATGTTTGCTGTGATAGCATTTTCCAGGGCTGCCGGAGCTAAAATATCAACAGGCAGTGCCCAGAACTCATCAGCAGAAATCTCTTTGCTTCCGGGGAATCCGACCAGAGTACCCTTTGTATTTCTGTACTTTTCCAGCTCATGAGGGTTTATGCCGTCCTCTTTATATATGGTTCCATTATATTCTGATATAGCTACGATTTTTGCGCCTAGCTCATGGGCACATTTGGAAGTAAAGCCGCCGACATTGCCAAAGCCCTGAACAGCCATAGCTGCCTTTTGCATATTTATGCCGAGATTCTTGCATGCTTCTCTTGCGCTGACAGCCACGCCGAAGCCTGTTGCCGAGTTCCTTCCCAGAGATCCGCCGAATTCCAAGGGCTTGCCTGTAATAACACCAATAGCGCTGTGGCCAACCAGCTTGTTGTATTCATCCACCATCCAAGCCATGATTTTACCATTGGTATTTACATCCGGTGCAGGGATATCAATCTTTTCTCCTATGAGCTTATGAATCGCTTGGATATAACCTCTGCTAAGCCTTTCCAACTCGCCTTCAGACAAGGTTTTAGGGTCGACTATGATGCCGCCTTTGCCGCCGCCATATGGAATTCCTGTGACGGAGCACTTGAAGGTCATCCATAGGGATAGAGCTTTCACTTCGTCTCTTGTTACATTAGGATGAAAACGTATGCCGCCCTTTGTAGGTCCTACTGCATCATTGTGCTGAGCACGGAAGCCTTTGAATACTTTTATGCTTCCATCATCCATTCTTACCGGGATTGATACCTCCAGTACCCTTAAAGGCTCGCTGAGTATATCATATACCTGTGGTTCTATACCTAGATTGTCACATGCTTCCTTAAGCTGTCTCTGCGCATTCTCAAAAGGATTAAGATTTTCCATAGCCATTTTGTATAACCCCCTAATATTTAGTGTGTATATTGTATACAATTTCATTATGGAAGAAATATGCATCTGTATCAAAGTCTATATTTTACCAAATATAAGAAAAAAAGAATGATTTAGGCAGTGGTAAAGGGTTTTTTCAAAATCTCGCAGGGTATTGCAATGTTTTATGCAATAATAGGGATGTATGAATATTATCCTGCAAAGATATCCTTTGTTTAAAAAACCAAAAAACTAGAAATTCGTATATTAATAAAAATGAAAAAGACCGGATGCAGCTATCTGTTGAATGACCGCCTGTGCTATAATTGAGAATATTGATATTTGTTTTTTTGAAAGGGGTTATTAGATGTTTCAGTCACACTTGGGAGAACTGGCAGCATTGACTACAGCAGTTTGCTGGACCTTTACCGCTATAGCCTTCGAATCAGCAGGCAAAAAGGTAGGCTCACTAGCTGTAAATATAATAAGACTTGTGATTGCCTTTGCGCTGTTGTCTGTCTTCACTTTCTTTACAAGAGGAATGGCCTTGCCGGCTGATGCCAGCGGTACAGCTTGGTTCTGGCTGCTTATATCGGGCATGGTGGGTTTTGTAATAGGCGATATGTTCCTGTTTCAGGCCTATGTGGAAATCGGCTCCCGAATATCTCTTCTCATTATGTCGGCATCACCTCCAATAACAGCTATAGTAGGTTATTTATTTTTGGGAGAGAAAATTAAACCTCTGGGTATATTGGGGATGCTCGTTACAGTAGCAGGTATAGCACTTGTAATTCTAAGCAGGGGCTCCGAGGACAAAATGGTCAAATTAAGCCACCCTGCAAAAGGTGTCCTGTTCGCCTTTATCGGAGCACTGGGACAGGCTTTTGGCATGGTTTTCAGCAAGCATGGCATGGGGGATTACAGCCCTTTTGCAGCTACGCAGATCAGGATAATCGCGGCTTTTATTGGCTTCTCTATTATAATTACTGCAGCAAAGAAATGGGGAGAAGTTTCAAATGCCCTCAAGGATAGAGGGGCAATGCGAAACATATCCATCGGCTCTTTCTTTGGCCCTTTTATGGGAGTGTCCTTCTCGCTGCTTGCAGCACAACACACTGCAACCGGAATAGTGTCTACCATAACATCAATTTCACCGATACTTATAATACCTGCCTCAATCATGTTATTCAAGGAGAAGGTACTGAAAAAGGAGATAATAGGTGCGGTGGTGTCTTTGATTGGAGTAGCTTTGCTGTTCCTATAAAATTCTTGCAAAAACAAAACCCTTATTCGTAAGAATAAGGGTTAAAATTTCTAAATCAATAGCAGTTAGCCAAATCGTCCATGCTTTCCTTTACCTTATGAAGCTCATCAAGAGACTTGCTCAGTAAGCTTTCTTTGGAAAACAAATCAGGAGCGTATTCAAGTATATAGTCAATTATCCCTTTGGCCTTTTGTGCGTTTACTATATCGGTATACTTAATCAGCTGCTCATCGGAGTTTAAGAACTCTATGAACACCTTGCCGCCGGTTTCGTTGATGACAACCTTCTTGTTATCAGATAGGAAAGCAATTTCAGGGCTGAGAACAATTTTTACCTTGCCTTTCTCAACACACTTTATATCAATTTTTTTGATGTTTTCTACAAGGAATTCATTATTTCCATCTACCACTACGACTGATGTTTCTCCGTTTAATACAATCTGTTGATTTTCAAGCCTGCCTTCACCACTGTAGAAAAAAAGATTATTGTTTTTCATAGTTACACCTGCCTTTCAAATGATGAGATTGTTAAAAACAAAACAAATGATGATAAACCAATAGTCAATTATACGAATATTCTTTATATTTAAATTATAAACAATATCCCAGTATTTTACAACGGGTGGACAGGCCATTTGGTATGTTAATAAATTATTAACAATCTTTCGTGAGATAATAATTTATTTGTTGTATGTGTAGTGGAAATCGTATAAATTTATAGTAATAGACAGGTGTATAATAGAGCGGGAATTAAAAGGAGATGGGTTATAATATGAATATTCCAAGCAAAGATGAGTTCGTAGCTACATTCTCTATAGTAGGCTATGATCCGAAAAATCAGGAGTGGGGAGTAGCAGTTCAATCCAAGTTCTTAGGGGTAGGAGCTTTGGTGCCTTGGGCTAAGGCAGGAGCTGGGGCTATTGCAACTCAGTCTTGGTGTAACACAAGCTATGGACCTAAGGGATTGGAGCTTTTGGAAAAGGGTTTAAACGCAGAAGAGGTTATGCAGGAGCTTTTGAAGGATGACGAAGGACGTGAGTACAGGCAGGTAGGCATAGTAGATTACAGAGGCGGTTCTGCAACCTTTTCAGGCAAGTCTTGCTTCGACTGGGCAGGCGGTATAAAGGGCGAGAACTTCGCATGCCAGGGCAATATACTGGTAAACAAGGAAACAGTTCAAGCCTTGGCGGATACCTTCAATAATGCCAAGGGAGACCTGGCTGACAGGCTGGTAGCAGCTCTCGATGCAGCGCAGTCTGCCGGAGGAGACAGTAGAGGCAAACAATCAGCAGCACTTCTGGTAGTGAAGGAAAAAGGCGGCTATGGCGGCTTCAACGACAGATACGTAGATCTTAGAGTGGATGACCACCCTGAGCCTATAAAAGAGCTTGCTAGGCTTCTTAAACTATATAAGCTGTACTTCTACAAGACAAAAGAAGGAAATATTGTGAAGCTGGAAGGCCAGACACTGCAAGAAATAAAGCAGATGCTTCAGAAGACCGGCTACTATGAAGGTGAGATAAATGATATATATGATGAAAGCTTCAAGGAATGGCTGAAAAAGTTCTATCTTACAGAGAACTTTGATGAGAGGATAAGGGAGGATCAGTACATAGACAAAGAGGTGCTTGAATTCCTGCGGGATTTTTCAAAAGGGAAATAAAAGCTTGCCGGAGAACAGTCTATGGGTATTGCCCCGGAAATTTGCAGGGAACCTATTTAATAAAATGAAAAAAATTCCATGAAAGTTTTGAGCAAAACCATTAATACCCTAGAATACTTTATTAATATTTACAAAAAATAATTCTGGGGTGATGAATTGATGAATCAAAATAATAATCAAAACAATGGACAAAAGGTCCCCAAAGGAAACCCTGAATGGGACCAGCATAACAAAGGAAATGGGGAAAACAAAAATAGGAAGCAAAATGATTCAGCCTTGAATTCAGTTAAATATTAAGGAAAAGAATTGGCTAAAAAAAGTGCCGACAGCTGTCGGCACTTTACTTTCATGATTACATGAAGAACTTTACCAGAAGCTTGCTTCCTACTACAGAACCACAGAATAGAAATAATGCAAACACCCATCCTGAAAGAGACAGGGATGCTATGCCACTATATAAGGCTCCAATATTACAGCCGAAGGCTATGGTTGCTCCGTAGCCCATCAATAGTCCTCCCAGCATAGCAGCTATTACCTGCTTATGGGACTTGATTTTCTTGAGCTTAAATTGTGAAGCCATGAGTACGGCAAACAGTGCACCTGCAATAATTCCTAAGTTTCTCATCGAAGCGGGGTCGTTTAAGAAGCCGGCACTCAAAGCTGCTTGTGCACCTTGACTGTCAAAGTAAGTCCATTTTTCTACACTTCCGCCAAGGGCCTTGTATATCCATGCTCCCCAATTTGCAAAGGCACCGGTAACTCCCCAGGGGTCATTGGTAGTAATCATCGTAACTGTTTGAAGCAGTGACAGCAATATTGCACCAGTTACATAAGTCCATGCATTTTTGAACCATGCCTGATAGTACTTATTCTTTTTAATATCCAAAGTTTCATCTCTCCCCCGTAAAGACTATTTCATTTTTTCTATAATAACTTCCCATTCACCGTCGACAGGCTCCTGTACTTCTACGTTGTGACCTGCTTTCTTAGCCCACTCAGGTATATTCTTCATAGCACAGCTATGGTCTATTTGAATTATAAGGATGTCGCCGACAGTTAGCTTCTTCAATGCATTTTCTGCCTTAATCAGCGGCACCGGACATACTTCTCCTATACAATCTAGTACAATTTCTCTAGACATTTAATAATCTCCCCTAAAAATTTGATGCTTTTAGTCCTCAAATAATTTTCGGCTTTCCCACTTATCTGCCAGGATATATAATGCGGCAATAACCAAAAGTTGAACTGCTAAGGCGCCTGCCCAGCCAAATATATCAGGCAGGAATACAGTTACACCCTTTTGGATGAAGTTTATATCCCACCAGCCGAAATTACGTGCTCCCAAAAGTGCACCTATAATGAAGAATATCAACGATAGCATCTGCATTCCGAAGCCTTCTCCTACGCGCATCAAGGTGCCTGAAGCACAACCTCCTGCGATTACCATACCTATGCCAAACATGAAAGCACCGATTACAGTAGCTAAGCTTATAGGAGCTATATAGCTTTGACCGGGCATAGGAAGTCCCTTTAAGGAGGCTCCGTATTTAATAGCTGTAAAGCTGATAGTAGTTATTGCAAAAGCAATCAATACAGCACGAGTAACTGAGGTACTTCCTGTCAGATATGGATCTCTAAAGGATGCTGCGAAGCAGAAGCGTGACTTTTGGAGTATAAATCCGAAGCAGCAGCCTAAAATCCAAAACAGTGAAAGCTTGGACGATTTAGTAGATAAAAAAATTCCGAAAACTATCATAGCAGTAAATAGTGCAATACCAATTGGAACTTGATTGGTTTTTGGTTTCCTATTGCTGTTTGCTCTTATGTTAGTTTCTGACATTGTTTCCCCTCCTTTGATAGACATAAAATTAACAAAGTGCTATTAATACAATTATACCATAGAGAAAAAGTCCAAGCATATAACATCCTTATGCAATATAACACTAAGTTATGGAACAATTTTTGCCATAAGCTTTATTTATGGCAATATTAGTGCTACAATTATATCGAATGTTTGAAATTTAACAATCTGTGTCTATAAATTAATTATATTCGAAGGAGGAAAAGTGATGCATATTGAATACCTTAAGTATTTTTGTGAAATTGCGTGTGTTCGAAGCATATCAAAGGTAGCAGTCAATTCACACATATCTCAGCCTGCATTGAGTCAGCAGATACAAAGGCTGGAGGATAGTCTGGGCTACAAGCTGCTGGAGAGAAGCAATAAGGGTGTTGAACTGACAGAAGCGGGACTTATTGTGGCTAAGTATGCACAAAATCTGGTTAAGGCTTATGACAATATGACTGAGGACTTGGCTGCAATAAGTAAGAAAAATCGCACCATAAGGATAGAAGCTTGTCCTACCATGTCTACCTATGCACTTCCTTGTACTATTTATAAAGTTAAGGAACGCTTCCAGGATTGTGATTATAACTTGACTTCAAACCTTTCATATGATGTCGAGAATAATGTATTGAACGATATATGT
>JAQZBM010000234.1 GCA_029238945.1 Clostridia bacterium | reverse complement strand
AAATATATAAATATTTACTGATAAAAGGGGATGTTGTTAAATGTGTAATGCTAAAATTTTATCTTTAAGTGAAGCCTACAAGGATTATTTCAAAATTGGAGCAGCAGTAAGAGTTGAAGACCTGCAAGGAGTTCATGGTGAGCTTCTTAAAAAGCATTTTAACAGCATAACTGCTGAAAATGCTATGAAGTTTGGAGAAATTCAGCCTGTAGAAGGAAAATATGATTTTGATAAGACTGACAAGATGAAAGAATTTGTATTAAACAATAATATGGGTATGAGAGGGCATACTTTTTTATGGCACAATCAAACACCAACATGGCTGTTTGTAGACAATAATGGAAATCAGGTTTCCAAGGAACTCTTGCTTGAAAGATTAAAGCAGCACATTAGAACACTAGTAAACAGGTATGGTGATGTGATTTACGCTTGGGATGTTGTGAATGAAGCTATTGAAGATAAAAGCGGAGAACAGTACAGAGATACAACCTGGAGAAGAATAATTGGAGAAGATTATATAAAGACAGTATTTGAGCTTGCAAAGGAAGAAATCAATGGAGCGCAGCTATATTACAATGACTACAATAATGAACTTCCTAACAAACTTGATAAGTCCTATATAATGCTTAAGGACTTAATTGCAAAAGGAACTCCAATTGATGGTGTTGGTATTCAAGCGCACTGGAACATAACAGACAATAACCTAATTGATAATCTAAGAAATGCTATAGAAAAGTATGCTTCACTTGGCCTTAAGGTTCAAATAACAGAATTAGATGTGTCCATGTTTAACTTTGAGAACAAAAGAAAGGATTTATTGGAGCCAACCTCTGAGATGCTTTATTTACAAGAAAAAATGTATAACAACATATTTGGAACTTTTAGAGAATATAAAGATGTTGTAAATTCAGTAACCTTCTGGGGCATAAGCGATATGTATACATGGAAGGATAACTTCCCTGTTCATGGAAGAAAAGACTGGACAATGCTGTTTGATATAAATGGAAGGCCTAAGGCATCTTATGACAGAGCAATAAAGTTCTAAGGCAATGCCGAGCATACTATCACCAATCCTGATTACATGGAGGAATAATAATGAGCAATAATAAAGGAGCATTTTATACAAGAGAATATCGTAATGTCTTTGAGGAATTAGGGCATTCAGAAGAAGAAATCAATAAAAGAGTAAATGATACCTTTAATGAAATGTTTTACGGAAATGAAGATACTAGAATTTATTATCCATCTGGCGAAGAATATGCATATATGGTTGATACTGGCAATAATGATGCTAGAACAGAAGGCATGTCTTATGGAATGATGATGTGCGTACAGATGGATAAAAAAGAGGAATTTGACCGCCTTTGGAAATGGTCAAAAAAATATATGTGGCATGAGAGCGGAGAGTATGCAGGATACTTTGCATGGTCCTGCAACCTGGATGGAACAAGAAATGCACAAGGGCCTGCTCCAGATGGAGAAGAATATTTTGCAATGGCGCTTTTCTTTGCTTCACATAGATGGGGAGACGGCCCAGAGCCTTTAAACTACAGTACTCAAGCTAAGGAAATACTTAGAGCCTGTGTACATAAAGGTGAAGATGGCATAGGAAACCCGATGTGGGAGCCCAAAAATAAGCTGATAAAGTTTGTTCCAGAAAGTTTATTTAGTGATCCTTCCTATCATCTTCCACATTTTTACGAGCTATTTTCTCTTTGGGCTAATGAAGAGGATAGACAGTTTTGGTGTGAAGCTGCAGCTGCAAGCAGAGAATATTTAAAGATAGCTTGTAACCCTGTAACTGGATTAGCACCTGAATACGCTCATTATGATGGAACACCTGAGACCACAAGAGGTCATCAGCATTTTTACAGCGATGCCTATCGTGTGGCAATGAATATTGGACTTGACTATGAATGGTTCAAAGCAGATGAGTGGGAAATAGAAGAAGCAAATAAAATTCAAAGTTTTTTTGCAAATATAGATGATATAAATGAATATAAAATGTACAAAATAGATGGAACTCCTTTAGAAGAAAAAGCGCTTCATCCAGTAGGATTGCTAGCAACTAATGCTATGGCTTCACTTGCAGCCAGCGGAGAAAATGCAGAAGAGGTTGTAAGAAAGTTTTGGAACATGCCACTTAGAACTGGAGTAAGACGCTATTATGATAATTGCTTATACTTCTTTACTTTGATGGCGTTGAGTGGGAAGTATAGAATATGGTAGACAACTCAAAAACAGCCAGAAGGTTAAATCTTCTGGCATTAACATGGCCAATATTTGCAGAGAACTGTTTAAGGATGCTTTTAGGAAATGTAAATATCTTTATGCTTGGCAAACATTCTGATAAGGCGGTTGCAGCTGTTGGAGTATCAACTCAACTAATAAATATGATATTAATGATATACAGTATTGTGTCCGTTGGTACAGCGGTTATAATAAGCCAATCTTTAGGAGCAGGAGAAAAAAAAGTTGCAGCGAAAGTAGTGAATGTGGCTATTATATTTAATTTCCTGTTTGGCCTAGTTATAAGTATAGTAGTTGCATCAGGCGGTAAGGTTCTTCTTAGAATGATGAATCTTCCAGAGGAGCTTATGGAGTATGCTCTTCCATACTTAAGAATAATTGCAGGAGCATCCTTTACACAAGCTTTATTAGCTACTATGTCTGCAATCTCAAGAAATTATGGACAGACAAAAGCACCTATGGCTGTTGCTATTGGAATGAATATAATTAATGCTATAGCTAACTATATGGTTACTTTCAGGCCGTTTGGTATCACTT
Source organism: Clostridia bacterium (assembly GCA_029238945.1). Lineage (GTDB taxonomy): Bacteria > Bacillota > Clostridia > Lutisporales > Lutisporaceae > GWB2-37-7. The sequence continues at coordinate 1,834 of JAQZBM010000234.1, read as the reverse complement.
ACCTGGGTGTTAAAGGAATAGCTTTTTCAGTTGTAATAAGCCAGGCAATAGCAGTAATTGTAATGTTCTATATTTTATTCAAATACCTTGATCTTGGATTGAAATTTGAACTTCCTAGGCCTTTTCCTTTGGGTGCTCTTAAAAATATACTTAACATAGGCCTGCCTGCAGCAGGGGCTACACTCTCTTACAACATATCTCAGGTTGTAGCTACTTACATTGTAACAATGCTTGGAACAGAGGCGTTGACTACAAAGATTTACATGGGTACCATGATTGGCTTTCTTGCAACACTAGGAATGTCTATAGCTCAAGCTAATCAAATAATGATTGGTCATCTAGTTGGTGCCAATGAACAAGAGAAAGCTTACACTGAGTGCCTAAAGAGCGTAAAAATAGCAATATTATGTGACTTTACTGTTGCAGTTATTTGCTTTATTTTTAGAAAGCAGCTTTTTGGTATGTATACACAGAGTCCTTCCATAATAGCTATGGGAGGTACATTACTGTTTATTAGTCTTATTTTGGAGCCAGGCCGATGCTTCAATATGGTTCTTGGAAGTGCACTTCAGGCTTCTGGAGATGTTCGCTTTCCTGTTATTGTTGGCATAGTCTCCTGCTGGGGCGTAAGCATAGCCTTAAGTTATATTCTAGGAATAAGCTTAGGATTAGGCTTGCCGGGAATCTTTGTGGCATTTACAATTGACGAATGGACTAGAGGGATAATTCAATTGATGCGCTGGCGATCAGGAATATGGAAAAGCAAAAGAGTAATAAAGACTTTAACAAACAGCTATAGTTAATTTTTCAGCAAGACAATTGATAAAATAGAGGGGGGGTTATAATGATAAAAGTAGCAATAGTAGGTACAGGCAGTATTTCACAAGAGCACATAAAAGGATACTTACAATTCCCAGACAGGTGCAAGATTGTTGCACTAGTGGATATATATCCTGAGAAGGCAGAAGAGAAGAAGCAAAGATACAATCTTCTAGATGCAGACGTATACAACGATCATAAAAAGATTTTAGACAGAAAAGATATTGATTTAATCGATATATGTACTCCACCATATGTTCATGCTGAAATAGCGATAAACAGCTTAAATGCTGGTAAAAATGTTATGGGTGAAAAACCAATGGCAGCATCACTTGAAGAATGCGATGCTATGATTGAGGCTGCAAAAGCAAATAATAAACTTCTTTCAGTAGTAGCGCAAAACCGCTATAGAACATCATATATGAAGCTAAAGAAAACATTAGATTCAGGTCTGGCGGGAGATGTAGTACATGCCCAGATAGATTCTTTCTGGTGGAGAGGACATAGTTATTACGATTTATGGTGGAGAGGTACTTGGGAAAAGGAAGGCGGTGGGTGTACTTTAAATCATGCAGTTCACCATATAGATATGACAGCTTGGATGATGGGAATGCCTGAAGAAGTACAAGCTATAATGAGTAATACTTCTCATGACAATGCAGAGGTAGAGGATATTTCAATAGCTATATTAAAATATAGAAATGGAGCACTGGGGCAAGTAACAAGTTCTGTTGTTCATCATGGAGAAGAGCAGCAGGTTGTATTCCAAGGAAAAAGTGCTAGGATATCAGCACCTTGGAAGGTCTATGCGTCTACTGCAAAATCTAATGGGTTCCCCGAAAGAAATGTGAGCCTTGAGGAGGAAATAGAAAAGTATTACGAAGGTCTTCCAGAAGCAAAGTATGAAGGACATGCCGCTCAAATAGATGATGTGCTTAATTACTTTGAAACCGGAGAAAAGGTATTAGTATCTGGAGAAGATGGAAAGAAGTCATTAGAGCTAATAACAGCAATT
>JAQZBM010000233.1 GCA_029238945.1 Clostridia bacterium | reverse complement strand
AGTTTATACAATGTAAAAGACCTATATTAGGCTGAAATGAAAATTGAAAAACCTGCGTAAGCAGGTTTTTGTTCGTTCTATTTTTGGTTTTCTATTATTGCAAACATCAGCTCGCCTGAAGCAGCCAGCTCATCTCCTACATAAGCTTCAGCTTTTGCCTTGCCGATGCCTCTTTTGAATGCAAGCATTTCAACTTCCATCCTCAGGGTATCTCCCGGTACAACCTGTCTTCTGAATCTCAGTCCGTCTATGCCGGTAAACACTGCAAGTTTACCCTTATTTGCCTCCATTCCAAGTATGGATACTGCACCTACCTGTGCCATAGCTTCTACTATAAGTACACCAGGCATGATGGGATTTCCCGGGAAGTGGCCTTGGAAGAAGGGTTCGTTTACAGTAACATTCTTTATACCTACAGCCTTCTTACCATACTCAATCTCTGTGATTTTATCTACCAGCAGAAATGGATATCTGTGTGGTATTATGTTTTGAATATCAATACTATTAAGCATCTTATCCCTCGCTTTTGTTTGTAATATTTTTTGACAATTGTTTATACATAATTTGAGCGAGTCCTATGCCATTACCGCTAGCTGCTTCCTTCGAGTATTCCTCTAACAGCATATCGTTATATACTTCCTCACCAAAGCCTCCGTCTATAAGCTTGCTCTTTTGGATGGTGCTCTGCATTTGTTTGAACATCATGTTTACAAATACAGCCTCTAATTCTTTGCAGGTTTCCAGAAGCTTCTTCTCATCCTTTTCTTCCTGGGCTGCTTTGAGCATTCCTTCAAATTCGCTTTGCTCCAGCTTAGCTTTGCTTGTATTAATATTTGCTTGTATATTGTTATTTATTCCGTTTATTGAAGAAACCATGCCCTCACCCCATCCTATGTATTATGCTGTTATCTTCTTAGGTTATTTGCCATTCCAAGCATCTCATCCGCTGTTTGTATTGATTTTGAGTTTATTTCATAAGCTCTTTGCGCCTGTATCAGCTTAACCATTTCCTCAACCACCTGAACATTGGAGGTTTCAAGATAACCCTGAAGTACAGCTCCGCCTGAGCCGTCCTCTGATGCATCAAAGGCTTCTCCGCTTGCCAGAGAGGTTTTATAAAGGTTCTTGCCAACGCTCTCTAAGCCTGCAGGATTTACGAAGGTTGCTATTATCATGGTGTCTATCTCTTCTAATGTATCATCCGTTCTTCTTACAGTTACCAGACCGCTCTCATCTATTATAACATCTTTTACATCAGAGCCCAAGTCTATGTCCCCGTTGCTGCCCTGAACAAAGTAACCGTCTGCTGTAACAAGCTTCATGTTTTCACCGTCAACAGAGATTTTAAAACTGCCGTCCTTAGTATAGAATTCTTCACCGTTGGGTCCTACAGCCTTGAAAAATCCGGGGCCGTCTATAGCCATATCGTAGGGGTTGCTGGTAATTTCCATACTTCCCGGTGTGAAGAACTTAGTGGTAGCTGATACCTTTACGCCGTGTCCTACTTGAAGATTTACAGGCTTGCCCTGACCGTCCTTCACCAGACCTCTTTCAAGAGTCTCATACAACAGATCCTTAAATTCCATTCTGTTTTTCTTGTATCCTACAGTATTAACGTTTGCAATGTTGTTTGATATTGTATCAACATAAAGCTGCTGCGCATTCATACCTGTGCTTGCAGTCCAAAGTGCTCTCATCATAGTGTTTTTACCTCCCTAATATTTATTCTATAGTCTGCCTATTTCGTTTACCGATTTGCCAAGAAGCTCATCGTGAGTTTTTATTACCTTTTGATTTGCTTCGTAGGAACGAAGCACTGTAATCATTTCAACCATCTGCTTAATGGAGTTTACATTTGAAGCCTCTGAAAAGCCCTGCAGTATCAAGCCATCTGCTGCCTTCATATTTCCAGGATCTCCGCTTGCGTCTCTGAAAAGCGCTTCTCCGTCCTTCTGCAGAAGCTTGTAGTCGTTGAAGTCTACCAGCTTCAGTGTATCTATTTCATTTTCATCACTATAAACCTGACCCTTTTCGTTTATAATGATGTTTTTTCCTTCTATTTGAATATATCCGTTCTGGCCCAGAACCTTGTAGCCTTCCTTAGTTGTTAAATAGCCCTCCGCATCCAGAGTAAATTCACCATTTCTTGTGTATCTTTCTCCCTTTGGAGTCTCTATGGCAAAAAAGCCATTGCCTTGAATTGCAGCATCCAGAGGATTGCCGCTTTGGTTCAGCGGTCCCTGCTCGAAGTTTGTAAATACTTCATCAGCTCTTACTCCATAGCTCATGTTTCCTATAAAGCCCACAGGGTTTGAAACCTTCAGCCTGTCAAGCACTGTACCTCCTGCCAATATCTCGCCTTTATCATTTACGGTGATATCCTTCTGTCCCGCATATATCGGTCCGTTTAGGCCTAAAACATAATCGCCTTGAGGTGTTGTTACATAGCCTTCATCATTTACAGTAAAACGAATGCTCTTGCTCTTGCTTATCCCAGTTGGAGTCTGAACATTGAAAAAGCCATTCTTCGCTGATGCATAATATAGCCCGCCGTCGCTCTCGATGCCTACATTGCCCGTACTTGGAGTACCTGATGCAAAGTCCCCTGAATCCCTTGGTCCGATGCGCTTAATAAGTACATCCGGGAAGCTCTCGGTTATGAGAGAGTCCTTCTTAAAGCCGCTTGTATTTACGTTGGCTATGTTGTTGGCTATTACGTCAATTCTTTTATTTTCAGATATGGCTGACGATGCAGCTATGTATAATCCTCTAATCATTTGTTAATACCGCCTATTTTTTATCTCAGTAAGGTTATCGGATGGAATGGGGTGAAACTTTAAATAAATTTAAAGTTTTTCGGGTTGCTGTGGGCAGCAACCCCTACAGCACGTTCCCCCTGACACCTGCCCCTACATACCTGTTACCTGCATATAAATAAACAGGACTGACAAATAAGTCAGTCCTGTTTATTTATATGTTATATTCTTCTGTCGGAGTTTACATCTGTTTCGATTAGTATGTCAAAGCTATCCAAAGATTTGCCTGTACCATTTGCAACGCAGGATACTGCATCTTCTGCTATGTAAACAGGTATATTTGTTCTCTTTGATATCAACTTGTCCAAGCCGTGTAACAGAGAGCCGCCGCCGGTCATTACAATTCCTCTGTCGCTTATATCTGCAGAAAGCTCTGGCGGTGTTCTCTCAAGCACTGAGTGAACAGCATCTGCAACTGCGGATACAGGCTCAGTCAATGCTTCCAGCATTTCCTCAGATGTCACTTCTAAAGTCTTTGGCAAGCCTGATATCAGGTTTCTGCCTCTGACCTCCATTGACACCTGCTCTTCTCTCGGGAACGCTGTTCCTACATTTATCTTCAATTCTTCGGCTGTTCTTTCACCAATCATTATGTTGTGCTTTTTCCTCATGTATCTTACTATTGCCTCGTCGAACTTGTCTCCGGCAACCTTAATGGAAGTAGATACAACTATGCCTCCAAGAGAAATTACAGCAATATCCGTAGTTCCTCCACCTATATCAATAACCATGTTTCCGCTGGCTTTTGTAATATCCAAGCCTGCTCCTATAGCTGCTGCAATAGGTTCTTCAATAAGCTGAGTATTTCTTGCTCCCGCATTGTTGGCAGCATCCTTAACCGCTCTTTTCTCAACCTCAGTAACACCGCTTGGCACGCAAACTATCATTCTGGGCTTGAATAGTCTTTTTCTTCCAATAGCTTTATCTATAAAATATCTAAGCATTTTTTCTGTAACTTCATAGTCTGATATAACACCCTCTCTTAAAGGTCTTATAGCAACTATGTTTCCAGGAGTTCTTCCCAGCATCATCCTGGCTTCTTCTCCAACTGCCAATATCTTGTTGGTATTTCTGTCTATAGCTACAACAGAAGGCTCCTGAAGTACGATACCCTTCCCCTTAATATACACCAAAACGCTTGCAGTACCTAAGTCTACACCTATATCTTGTCCACCAAAACCGAACATACTACTACCTCCATTATATTTGTTATCTAATGTGGTCTGCGATCATATATAAAATTTTATTTATAAAGAGCATAATTAGACAGTTTATCTTTCTACATATACTTTAAAATTCCTTCTTTTTTTGATAAATTTTACATTTTGTAAACTAGATGTACTTTTTTAAATATTGCTTATTTTAAAAATATATAAGCCGGCAATGCAAAAATGCACACCGGCCAACTTGAAAAACTTATGTAATTTTATAACGAGGTACAAAGATATCTCCAAACCCTATAGCCGCCAAATATCAGTTTCGCACTTTGGCTGCGGACATATTCTCCCTCGTTGAAATGATGTATTGTACGTTGTTATAAGCTGATTGATTGGTATTTTATCTTTGTAGCTCTTCCGCCTCTGATGTGTCTCTCAGCTTTATTTTGATCCATAATTTCTTTTACCTGCATAGCAACGCTGGGATTAATCCTTGGAAGTCTTTCGGTTACATCTTTGTGTACAGTACTTTTACTTACTCCGAAAATTCTTGCTGCGTCTCTAACTGCTGCTTATGATATATTTCGCTATTTCCAACGCTCTTTCTTCAATGTAATCCTTCAATTACTACAACCCCCTTATTGGTGTCTTTTTACATTAATATGCGTGTGTTTTTTTAATTAGAACCTTAAACACATTGGATTTGTTAAAGTTATTAATTTCTCCAAGTGTTTGTTTTACTTCAGTGATTTCTTGGGCAAATAGTTTTTAGGGTCAATGTTTTGCTCATCTCTTATCAGCTCAAAGTGTAGATGAGCCTCTTCTGCTATCTCGCATAAAGCAGTCTTTCCAACACCACTTATGACATCGCCCTTTTTTACCTCCTGTCCAACGCTTACTAAGTCTAAGGTTGACAGGTTGCTGTATTTTGTAAG
>JAQZBM010000232.1 GCA_029238945.1 Clostridia bacterium | reverse complement strand
ACCTATATTGGAATCAAAAACTCCCATAGTTCCCATATTGACCTACGAGAATATCAGGACTTTTGTTATAGCAAAGGAGCTTCTGGCGGAGGGGGTATATGTAAATACCGTAATTTCGCCGGCAGTTAAGGAAGGAGAAGCGCTGCTTAGGATAAGCTGCACCGCTGCCCATACGAAGGAGCAACTGGATACTGCGTTAAAAGCATTCAAAAAGGTATTCGCAAAAAACAGAGGAAAAGGCCTAAATTCTTTAGCTATATAGATAAAAATGTAGTGTGCTATATATAACGTACTAAAGCTTATGTATCATACTATTGTCATCCCGTAGGGAACGACCCCTGTTGTCGTTCCACATCTTTTCACAGTTGCCCATTAAGATTCTTCACTAGCGCTCAGAATGACGCGTAATCAGTTTTAATATATTTAGCACATTATAAAAAAATTCTGGTGCTTTTTTCTGCTAATTTAGACATTATTATTCAAAATTAGCTTATAATATATATAAAACAAATAAAACGATTTCCGGAGGTAAAAGAATGAACAAACTGGATACAACTATAAAGCAATTGATTGCAGATAAAAACATTAAGACAAAATGGTCAGAAATTGAAGTTCACGGCTTAAGCGAGTTTGTAAATCTGCTATTTCAAGAGCAGATGGAATACGGAAGCATAGCACATACAGTAATTGTGGAAGACAGGGTAGTTTGTATGAATCTGCTTGACGGGATTCCATACAAAAGTGAAGGAGGACAGGAAAGCATAGTAAGAATATATATTGATATAAATGACAACTTGGTTTTTTTAAGCAGAAAGGGCAGCCTATATCTTTATGAAACCGAGGGAGTAGATGCCGAAGATCTTCGACACTATTTCGGACAAGACTAAAATCCAAGAGCTGCAATACTTCAAAGTGTAATAAATTTTCTAATAGCGAGTAAAATAACCAGTAGAGGTGATTTCAATGTCAGAGTTAGAAAAACTTTTATCAGATATAGAAAAGCTAAGAGAGAGCCTTTACAAGGTTATTGAGCAGCAGGGTTATGACTTGAACGACAGTGAAGTGTTGAAGGCAAGCAAAAATCTCAATACTGCAATTGTAAATTACAACGCTTTGATACAGGACAAAATTAAAGAATAGTAAATAAAATTCTGGGGGTAAATACATGGATAACAGGGTATCCGCAAGATGGACAAGCAGTGGGATGAAATATATATTGATTATGGTATTGACCAGTGTGATGTGGAGCAGCGGTGGAATTCTGATAAAGCTTGTCAGTACAGGATCTCTGGCAGTATCGGGCTTGAGGAGTCTTATAGCTTCTATGATTATCCTGATGTACTTAAGGAAGCCGAAATTTACATGGAGCCTATATCAAGTATTGGGCGGTGCAGCCTATGCCAGCATGGCTGTGACTTTTGTGGCGGCAACCCGTCTTACTACTGCAGCCAATGCTGTACTGCTTCAGTATACTGCACCAATCTATGTGGCTATACTGGGCAGTATAATACTGAAGGAGAAGGTGGCTTCAAAGGATATAGCCGTTATAGCAGTCACTATAATAGGAATTATAATGTTCTTTGCCGACTCCTTTGCGGCGGGAGGATTACTGGGAAACATACTGGCTATAATAAGCGGATTTTGTTTTGCACTTTTTGTAGTGAGCTCCAGACAGCAAAAATCGGAGTCACCCATGGAAACCATACTGCTTGGCAATCTTATTACAGCCGTAGTATGCATTCCTTTTGTGGTTAGTGCACAGTATGATACGAAAAGCATATTGGGTATAGCGCTGCTTGGAATTGTACAATTTGGAGTGCCTTATGTGCTGTACGGCATTGCAATAAAACACATAAGGGCTTTGGATGCAGTTATGATTGCGGTGATTGAACCGATACTAAATCCTGTATGGGTGTTCTTATTCTTAGGAGAGAAACCGGGATTTTGGGCTGTGCTGGGCGGTGCTATTGTCATGATTGCAATAACCTATAACAGCTTGCGTACATCCAAAGAAAACCGGTAATGGTGGTGTGAGGAACGACCTTTGTTGTCGTTCCTTTAGTCATGTGCTGCATGTATTCTCGCCTTCTCGAAGCTTAAGCAGAGCAAGCTCCTTCTGCTTGCATTCCAGCATTATATCAAAATCATCCTTTGCAAATTCGAGAGCTGTTTTATAATCTATTTGAGTAATAAAATCTGCATGGTGGGGGTCCGTAAAAGCCGTCTTCCCGCTGCTAAGATGCATTTTGGGTCTTTTCCCCTTCCAGGTAGCGATAATTCTTTCTCTCAAATCAAACAGGCTTTCCCCTTCGTTTTGACAGTTATAATGGTGGATATCCAGTATCATGGGTATACCTATGGCCTCACAGATATCAAGCACCTCTCTGACGCCGAAGCTCTTATCATCGTTCTCAAGGGCCAGCTTGTCTTGTATATCCGGAGTAAGAAGCTTGAAATTATCGATGAATCGCTGTATTGCTTTAGCCTTACCGCCGACTGTGCTGCCGGTATGAATAATAAGTATTTTATTACCTACCAGATTTGACAGCTTGTTCAGATGCTCGAGAATTTTTATACTGTTCTGTACTACTTCAGGTCTATTGGAGTTCAGCACGCAGAACTGGTCAGGATGCAGACTGATTCTTATTCCGCTTTGTGCAGTAAACTCTTTTATTTTGGAACACATATTTACTATATCTTCATTTTCCCACCAGCGCCAGTCGTCTATATAGGTGGCTAAGGGTATCAAAGCAGAGCTGAGCCGATACATTAGTATATTGTTTTCCTTACACCATTTAAGTATTTGAAGGGTATTATACAGATTATCTACAGCTGCTGATACCAGCCGCTTCATTTTCTCTTCCTCACTGAGCTTAGACAGTGTCTTCACTGTAACGGTTCTAAAGCTTCCATTTTCTTTTAGAGTATTGCAGATACATGCGAATCCTAGCATAGAAAAATCCTTTCCTTATATTATACAAATATTCTTTGTCTGATAAAGATATATATGTAAAAAACTACGCAAAAAAAATAACCGCAATCACGGTTATTTTTTGGAACTTGATTAATACATTGGAATGTTGTTGATTAAAACAGCTGAAAATACTATGGATACTATTATTCCGATTATACCAAGTATAAGACTAACAATGTAGTATATGCCTTGGAATTTAAGGAAACCTGTTGATTCGATGAATAGACTATTTAATCTATCATTGAATACTTGAGGGTCTTCAATACCTAAGAGCTCACTTGCAGCCTTCTTCGCATTCAAAAGCTTCACACCTGCGATTATCATTAGGACACCTGGAGCAGCACCTACAATAAAGGCAAATAAGCCTCCTAAAGCTGCAAGAACACCCATAATTATAGTGAAAATACCTACAATATTTGCCCACTTAATATAGCTTTGAAGATTATCTTGATTTATCATTATGTCACCTCCTTCTAATATTTATATATTAAACTAGTATATTACAAATTACAATTAAATTTCCACAGTAAGCTTATAAATGTCGCTTTAATAATATTATATGTTGTTTTGATATAAATTAGTGTAAAATATATATATGACTACACATTATGGAGGCAGGTTATGTATTTAAAATTTATAGGTAGCGGAAGTGCGCTGAATACTTCCTTGGGTAACAACAGCGCTTTTATTAGACAAGGAAATTCCATACTGCTTATTGATTGCGGCAGCACAACTTTTTCAAGGATACAAAAACTGAATCTTCTAGATGGTGTAAAAAATCTTCATGTGCTGATAACCCACCGCCACCCGGATCATATATCTTCGCTGGGAGACTTGATTTTTTATGCAAAATATATAACAAATATTGATATCTCAGTTCTTACTCCTGATGATACCAACGTTTCAAAGCTTCTCCGATACATGGGAGTAGACGGAAGCTTATACAACCTAATAAAGCTTCCACAGCATTATTTGTTAAAAAGTGATGACTTAGAAATCGAAATAAGCTATGTACCTGTTAAGCATGTTGAAGATTTACCATCCTATGGGTACATTTTGGACTATAATAAAATCAAAGTTTTTTATAGCGGTGACTCAAAAGCTTTACCCGAAACAGTGCTCAAAGGTTTTTACGATAAAGAGATAGGATATATATATCATGATGTATGCAGCTATAACTACGACGGTAATCCTCATATGTTTATCGAACAGCTCTGCACTATTATCGGCAAAGAAGAAAGGGACAGAGTATTTTGCATGCATTACGACGAAGGCTTTGATAAACTGAAGGCTATACAGCTGGGATTTAATCTGGTTAACAATATGGAGGAATAAATTTCCACGAAAAAATATAAAAAAGTTGTTGACTTTATGTTAATACTTTTATATAATAAAAAAGTCGAGTGACGAGCTCGAAGAATTGATAAATGCGCCATTAGCTCAGTTGGTAGAGCAACTGACTCTTAATCAGTGGGTCCCGGGTTCGAGTCCCAGATGGCGCACCATTTCAGTACATAAAGCTAGTAATACTAGCTTTTTTAATACGAGCAGGAACATTTATTCCACATTAATGTGCATGTGACCTAGCGAGTATCATAAAAAACGCGCCATTAGCTCAGTTGGTAGAGCAACTGACTCTTAATCAGTGGGTCCCGGGTTCGAGTCCCAGATGGC
>JAQZBM010000019.1 GCA_029238945.1 Clostridia bacterium | reverse complement strand
ACCATCTTTAGCTTTGGAACAGTAATTTCTTTACCGTAAGGGAATCTGGAGGATAGACATGCAAAGGATGGCTTATCCCAGGTTGGAAGTCCCAGCTCCTTTGAAAGCTCTCTTATATCCGCCTTAGTAAGATTTGCCTCCTTAAGCGGGCTTACTACTTCTAGCTCTCTGGCTGCTTGCATGCCCGGCCTATAATCGCCTTTATCATCAAAGTTTGAACCGTCAAAAACATATTCTATGCCGTTTTCTTTAGCTACTTCACTTATCTTTGTAAAAAGTTCTTTTTTGCAATAGTAGCATCTGTTTTTAGGATTGCTGGCAAAGCCCTCAATATCCAACTCTTCAGAGGATATAATCAAGTGTTTTACTCCCATATCCTCAGCATACTTAATTGCTTCTTTTAATTCTCTCTCCGGATAAGTTGACGAAGTAGCTGTAACTGCTATAAGCTTATCCCCTAATACTTCATGGGTAACCCTAATTAAGAAGGTACTATCCACCCCGCCTGAAAAAGCAACTGCTGCACTGCCTCTTTTCTTAATATTATCTTTTAATAATTGAAACTTATCTTGTAATAACATATTTTCATTCCTCCAAAAATCGATAATTCTAATTTGATATTAATCTCATACTAACCAAGGATATCACTTGGAGTTAACTCCAAGTCAAGAGTTATTTTTGGGGAGCATGCATGATTCCATACTCCCACTGCTTTTAATCTAGCTTTCTGACAGCCGGAACCAGCGGACAAATAATAGAAATGCCGATAATTAAAATGCCGGACATCAGAAACCAATGATTTACACCTACCCTATCAGCAAAGAAGCCTGAAAAGATTAAGCCAATAGGCATAGCCAGGGAAATGATGCTCCCTGTCAGGGAAAACACGCGCCCAAGATATTCCGGTTTAATCTTCTCCTGAAAAAGAGCAGTTTGAACACCGCTGTAAAATGGAACTGAAAGCCCCATAAATACACAACACACCACAAATATCATAAATGCATTTGAGGGAAGCAACCCCGAAATAGTTAAGCTAAGGCCCATTAGAAAAATAGATGCTGTAATTAAAGTGATTCGTTTTTTATAGCTGCCAAACAATCCTAATAGCATACCCCCTGCCAACATTCCAGAGGCATAGGCAATTTCTGTGATGGAGATATGCACCGGTGTTCCAGCAAAGTATTCCATGCTGATTAGCGGGTAAAGTGCATTGATTGGCATATAAACGAACATGTATAGTGTGCCCACCAATAGTAAAGTAAATAATCCTTTATTTTCTTTTAAGACCCTGAGTCCTTCTCTCATCTCTACTATGAAATTCCGCTTCAAGCTTTGCTGCTCTATGTTGAGTTTTGGAATGCGTACAAACGCTACCGTGATACAAGCAATCACAGCACCCAGCACATCAATTGCAATTATCATATTTAATTCCCAAATAGAATATAAAAGTGCTGCAGCAGCAGGACTAACAATATAGCTTATAGACTGTAAGGACTGGCTGTAACCGGCGCATTTAGTCAGTTGCTCCTGCGGTACCAATAGAGGGGTTACCGCACTGAGTGCAGGAGAATGGAAAGCTGCTCCGATACTGCGGATGAACAAGACCCCCATAACCATCCAAATCGGCAGCTCGATATACCTTGCAGTAATAGCTAATGCTGCACCAGCTGAAGCAATGATTAAGTCAGCATATATCATTATCATTTTTCTATCGTGGCGGTCAACCAATACACCAATAGCAGGTCCAAAGACTGCATAAGGCAGAAAGCCTACTATTGAAGCTATTGACAGCACCATTGCTGATTGAGTTTTTTCGGTAAGGTAAAATATAATCGCCATTTGCAGTATTGCACTAGTGATAAGCGAAACCGCTTGACCTGTCCATATCGTAAAGAAATCTTTTTTCCATTTTGAAATTTGCTTTGTCATTTCTGTTCTCTCCTTGCATTTTTATTGTTGATTTCATTCCGGTTTTCGGCAATAAAAAATGCAGACCTAAATCCGCAATGGGAGCTTTTGTCTACATATCAACGTTAAAAAGACATAGGCAAAAATGACTACACCTTACCCGTACCCATGTAATAATTCGTAAAATAAGTACAACAAAAAAGCCCACGATTGTGGATGTTTTACCACTCTTTATTGCCGACTTATCTTAAACGAACAGAATACATAGATATATGTCCTCCTAAATTCATTAAATTTTATATTATTTTATCATAAGTAATATTTTCTAGTCAATTTCTGGATATCATTAATAAGCTCCATTAAAATTAATTAATTCTTATTAGTATAATAAAACAAACAGAATCATCCTTATATATATTATATCATTTCGTCAAAAGGTCAGCAGAAACATGTACTGTATATTATTTTTTTCCTTACAAAAGGTTACATATAGTCTGTTTTTCTTGTTGTCATCCGCACCGGTATAGCTGAACTTATAGGCTCAAAGTAAAGCATGGCATTGAGTTGGGGTATGAAGTCAAACTGTAGGATTATAAACACTTATAGATAATCTCACCATTAACGTCTTTCTTCAAAAATCATGTTGTTGCCGGAGTCATATGCTCTTATGCTCTCAAAGCTCAATAGTTCATGTTCTTTTGCCTGCCAGGTGAATAAAAACAGGTCTTCGTAAAATTCTTTCTGTGTTAAAGACTGTCCATTATTAAAGGTAATCTGAATTTCCTTAACTCTTTCATCATTGATAATGCCGTAAAGCTTATAATTCTCTCTTGATGCACTCCAAGTATAATCCACAGCTTTAGTCTTATCGTTTTCAAAGCCCGTTACCTGATTTCCAAAGCCCCAAAAGAAAAACAGTTCTCTGTCTACTGTATTGCATGAGACCCACTTGTCATATTTGCCAAGTATATATTTGCCGCCATCAAAATCTTCTATATGCACTACCTTGGACGGCCCGTAATGTATGCTGCGCTCAGAGTGCTCATGAGCTGACAGGGGTGTCAGGTAAAGTCCTGAACGATTAAGGAACAGGAAGAACAAAGCTGATAATATAAAAATATTTCTAACAACCTTTTTAGTTCTGCTCATTGTCATCACCTGCCTGCAAAGGAATTTCCACTGTATATTTTCTGTTGTAGCTGTCATAGCTTATAATGAGCTTCTCTGCTTCCTTAGGGAAATTCTCTATTATTCTGCAGCTTCTGCTTATTATCCCTCCGCCGCCGTAGCCTGAGCCGGCAAAATACTTGTTTCCCAAGTTATCTGTTACTTCTCCTATTGAACCAAGGCTCCATCCCATTCCCCAAAGCCTGGTGTCATAATGCTCGTAGAAAATATTCAAATCTCCATCCTTTTCATAAATAACATTTGTGAAGTGAATAACTGTATCATCCAGTTTTACCTTTTCATCTATATCAATCCTATAAACTATATCTGACTTAGGGATGTCATTGACGGGGTTGCCTTTGAACATGGGATAAAGTAAAGGAACTCCTATAGTATAAACATTCCATATGACAAGCAAAACAACCATTACGTTTGTTATCTTCCATATCCAGCCTAGGAAAGGATTGTGCTGCTTATTTAGTTCGACTCCAATCTCCTCGGCATCTCCCATATCATTTACAGCCAGCTGCTCTGCATTTTCTATATCATGTCCCTGCTCTATATAGTAATCCATTTTCTCAGATATATGGGATTCAAGCTCAGCTCTGATATCTTCTCTGTCAAAAGGAAATTTTATATGTGTTATCACCCCTTGCAGAAACTCATCCTTTTTAGGCGAAGGCATGTACTTCACCGCCTATAACCTTGTTGACAGAGACAGAAAACACTTCCCACTTCTTCTTCTCCTCAACAAGCTGCTTTTTCCCGTTCTTGGTTATCTGATAGTATCTTCGCTCTTTGCCGTTATCTCCTTTTGCCATATAAGATTTTACATAGCCGCTGTTTTCCAGCTTATGAAGAACCGGATACAGGGTGCCCTCCTTGAATTGGAAGGTTTCGTCCGAACGCACCTCAAGCTCCTTTATTATCTCGTACCCATATCTATCAGTTCCGTCCAGTAAAGAGAGTATCAACAAAACAGTACTTCCCCCTATCAAACCTTTATCAATTTTCATGTATATACCTCCAATCATACCTCGATTATCTAAGTATAATTATACCTAGATATCCAAGGTATGACAAGAAAATTTTTCCGAATACACTTGACAAAGCTAATAGAATAATATAACATTCGTTATATAACATGTGTTATATAACGAATCGAGGTGATACAATGCCGCCGAAACAAAAAATAACCAAAGATATGATTCTGGAGGCAGCGTTTCAAATTACAAAGGAAAAAGGCTTTGAAGGCGTTAATGCCAGGAGCCTTGCCAAGGTCATCGGATGCTCGACTCAACCTATTTTCAGCCATTACTCCAATATGGCTGATTTAAAAAAGGAATTCTGTGAATATATAAGCAGCTATTATAACGAATATGTACTAAGCAGGGCAAAAGGAGAAAATTTCTTCCGGGAGATTGGACTTGCATATATAGCCTTTGCAAAAAACGAAAGCAATCTTTTTCAGCTGCTTTTCATGTCAGAACGCACAGGCGTTGATATGTATTCCGATATGTTTGGGGATGAAAATCTGGAGGTAGCCAAAGTAGTATCCGCCAAAGCGGGGATTAGTCTGGAAGCAGCTAAAAATCTATTCAGAAAAATATGGATTTTTGTTCACGGTATAGCAGCTTTAACAGCTACAAAAAGCGCAAGGCTTTCAGATGCAGAGACAGAAAAATTAATGGGAGAAGCTTATAATGCTTTTCTTGCACAAGAAAAGAAAAATTAGGGGGCAAATATATGTTAGGTGTTATTATTTTAGGAATATTAATCTTATTGGAAATCGGCTTTACGATATCCGGGCTGATGAAAAAGTCAAATCTTAAGAGGGAAAAGGCCTATGTCAGCATTGCGTCATTTGCACTTTTTCTTATACTTGTAATAAGCCCGGTTATCAACTGGGGCTTTCAATGGACTATGCTGGGATTATTTTTAGGCATTCAAGCCCTTCTTGGCATCCTTGTAATTGTTCGTGGGAAACAAAATTCCGGTTTAAATACAGGCAAGGCAATTTTTAAATGCTTGAGCAGGACTTTTTTGATTGTTATGCTGGTGTTTCCATCACTTATTTTTCCGCAGTACGACCCCATTAATCCTACCGGAGAGTATGCAGTGGGAACAAAAAGCTATACCTTAACCGATGAGTCAAGAGAAGAGTATTTTACTGAGGAGAAAGATAACAGGAAGGTAACTGTGCAGCTTTGGTATCCTTCAGACCTGTCAGCTCAGGAAGAAGCTATAGCACAAGGCAAGTTCCCTTTAGTCATTTTTTCTCATGGAGCCTTCGGTTATCGTATGAGCAATTATTCTACATATCAGGAGTTAGCTAGTCACGGTTATATCGTAGCCAGTATTGACCATACCTATCACGCTTTTATGACAAAGCAGGAGGATGGTAAAACAATCACAGCCGACATGAAATTTATGAACGACGCAATGATGGCTCAGAATGGAGCTGTTGAAGCCGAGGAAATGTATAACATGGAACAGGAATGGATGAAGCTGAGAACAGAGGATATGGCATTTGTTTTGGACTATATAAAGGAAACTGCCATGTCAGTAGATGCTGATGCAGTATATAAAAGTATGGACTTAGAACATATCGGTGTGTTCGGACACTCACTGGGCGGCGCTACATCAGCACAAATCGGCAGAGAAGATGCTGCTGTAGATGCAGTCATAGTGCTCGATGGTACCATGCTGGGAGAAATAACAGGCTTTGAAAACGGAAAAGAGGTTGTTTCAGATGTCCCTTTTCCGAAGCCAATCATGAATATATATAATGAATCACACTATGCTGATGCTGTTAAGCTTCAAGAGCAGTATCCGAACATTGCTGCTTACAGGAATGCACCGGAAGCTTACCAGGTAGTCGTCAAGGGCTCCGGTCACATGAGCTTTACCGATTTAGCAATCATCTCTCCTTTTTTATCAAATATGCTGGAGACCAGCAAGCTTGGTGCTGAAGCTGTGGATGCAAGATATTGCATTGAGACTACAAATAATGTAATACTTCAATTCTTTGATCGTTATCTGAAATCAAGTAATGTGGAAATAGCAAAGGAAAGATTTTTTTAACTGACTATCTTTCCTGATATATATACCTTCTTGAGGGACACATAAGCCTTGCGGTGCTTTTGTGTCCCTCAAGTCTTTGCCAAGACCGGGCTGAACAGTTTCTATGTTAAACAAGTATAAATTTATTCAAAAAACCTATTTACAAAATTATTTTTCTATGCAATAATATTTGAAAGGAAAAGAAATCTTTAAACTCGGTACAGAGATACCGGTAAGGTTGATAATAGTTAGTAGCGTAATTGGGACTACTTCCCAGAGCTATTGATGTACAATCTTGCTATAAGCAGGATTTTTTTTATGATTTTTTTTCCTCCTTAAAAATAATCAAAATCTAGGAGGTATTATCATGTCAACAAACAAAGTAATAGGTTATCTGCCTGATGAAAGGCCGCCATTCTTCGAACTCATTCTATTTGCACTGCAGCAGATTGTAGTAATGTTTCCGGCTACAGTTCTGGTGGCACTAATAACCGGATTCCATGTTTCTACAACAATATTCGCCAGCGGATTAGCAACTTTGGCCTTCATTCTTGTCACAGGTAAAAAAATCCCATTATACTACGGTTCAAGCTTCTCATATATAGCAGCCATTGCTTCTATAATGAGTGCAGATGCCTTCGCAAGCTATGCTCTGAATGACAAGATTTCTATCGCTCAGTTCGGTATTGTAATGTCAGGTTTTGTTTCAATCATTGCAGGTTTTATAATAAAGAAGAGCGGAAGGAAATTTATTGATAAGGTTCTACCGGCTACAGTAACAGGAAGTATCGCAATCATAATTGGTCTTTCTTTAGCAGCAAATGCTATGTCTAATGCTTCAGCAATTCCTCAGGGCATCGAGGAGAGCATGAAGGCAGCTGCCGGAAATTATGCCTGGATAATTGCTATAGTTACCCTGTTATCAACCATACTATATTCAGTTTATCTGAAAGGCAAGCTAAGCCAGCTTCCTATCCTTTTCGGATTATTGACAGGATATGCAGCTGCAGTAATTATCGGACTTGCAACCGGCATACCCTTTGTAAGATTTGACTCCATAACTTCAAACAGCATTTTGAATCTGCCGATATTCACCCTGCCAAGGCCATCATGGGCGGCTGTATTTGCAATAATGCCTATAGCAATTGCTACTATACCAGAATCAACTGCACACGTATTCCAATTAGATATATATGTAAATGACTTGGCTAAAAAGAAAGGCTCAAGTAAAAAATACGATATAGAAAATAAATTAGGTCTGAACCTGATTGGTGACGGTATCGGCGATATCGTGTCAGGACTTATAGGCGGACCTGCAGGAACAAACTATGGCGAAAACATAAGCACTATGGCTATATCAAAGAACTTCTCGGTTCCTGTTTTGATAGCAGCATCAATCATAACGATGCTTATATCCTCCTTCACTCCGTTGATAAACTTAATATACTCTATACCAACAGCTGTAATCGGAGGACTTTCCATATACCTCTTTGGTGTTATCGCTGCACAAGGCGTTACAATAATGATTGAGAAAAAAGTGGATTTGTTCAGCTCCAAGAATCTTGCAGTAATAGCAGTAATATTGATAGTCGGTCTAGGCGGCAGCTTCAATTTCGAAGGCGGAATGATTCCTATGTTCGGAATACAGCTCCCGGCTTTAGCAACAGCAGCAGTTGTGGGTATTCTTCTAAACCTTATGCTCTCAGTAGGAGATAAGGCAGCGGAAGCGGAAACTGAACTAAATGAATCAAATGCTGCATAGTTAAATAACTCAGCTCATCCATAGGGGAGATAAACAGCAGTTAAATATCAATTGCTGTTTATCTCCCTCTTTTATTTGTGATTACTCCAAACATTGGCAAGACAGCTGCATCTCCGTCTATAAAAAACAAAACCTGTAATTTCCATATATAATCCAAATGCTACAAGGGAATATTAAGAAATGCAAAAGCTATATTTAGACACGGAGGAAAAACTGCATGGAGTTATCACCCAGTTTATATCATTGGCTTGTACGGCCGAAATGGTTCTCTGATATGTATATCGGAAATATTCTAAAATCTAATTTTAATTTTGAAAATAAAACAGTTTTGGACTTTGGAAGCGGAGTCGGTTCAAGCTGCTTTTTGCTTAGTCCTTCCGGTTATATGGGAGTGGATTGTGACAGCAAAAGGATAAGCTACGCAAAGCTGCTGTACCCGGATTATAACTTTCAAATGCTGCAAGGAGACAAGATACCGGCAGATGATAATTCAATTGACTATGTTTTAATTATTTCAGTCCTTCATCATATATCCTCAGAAGCTATGGACAATTATATAAAAGAATTGTATAGAGTGATTAAGAAAAACGGCAGAGTTATAGTAATTGAACCATGTTTTTTTGAAAAATCCCATGTGCGCAACCGTTTTATGTCTTTTTTTGATAAAGGCAGCTATATAAGAGATGAGCATGAATATATTGATATGTTCAGCAGCTGCTTTCAGACGGATGTGCATAGTAAATACAGCCAATTATTGCTTTATAATAAAATATTCTTTACCGCTGCTCCCGTATA
The DNA here is from genome assembly GCA_029238945.1 of Clostridia bacterium. Classification (GTDB taxonomy): domain Bacteria; phylum Bacillota; class Clostridia; order Lutisporales; family Lutisporaceae; genus GWB2-37-7. The sequence goes on along the minus strand of JAQZBM010000019.1, from coordinate 10,572 downwards.
AATATTTGTAGAAATCAAATTGCTATTTACAAGCTTTATTGGGATAATATACATTTCGTGCTAAACAATCTACATAGTTCAGATAGCACGAAATTGTATTCCGCTATTTATAAATCGCATAAAGTACTTACTAATTTAGATGTAGAAGCATTAGTCCGATTTATATAGTTATGAACATGTGTAAAATAAATTAAAATGAAATACATTCATAGGGATGGTAATTATGCAAGCTGTTGAAAAATCTTATTCATTTATATTCAAAAATCTGCTCAGGGCTGTAAATCCGGTAAAGAAAAGAATTATGAAAACCGAATGCAAGGTTCATAAATTCATAAATAACCAGTCTGTAATAATATTAAAAAACGATGGCCGTAAGGAGGCTTACAACCTTATGTCTGCCTATATAAATGATATTAATGCAGGAGTGGTTTGGGCAGATCAGGACTTAAAAAGCAGCAATCATTTTTATAATCCCCACACCGATAAAGGCTTGTACGGTAACAGCGATGCCAAAATAGAAAGTATCTCTTATTATACCAAAGCGCTGCATGAATACTTCAACGGAAATATTAAAAATGCCATGTTCTATTTAGGTGCAGCCTGCCATTTAATTCAGGATTTGACTGTCCCTCAACATGCTAATGTAAATTTGCTGAATAATCACAGAAGCTACGAAAAATGGGTTATTAAGATGTATAAGCACCATGACGAATTTAAAGCCCAAGAGGGTGGAATATATTTGCACACGCTAACCCATTATATCGATTACAACAGTAAAAATGCCATAGCTACATATAAAAGGTTTATGTATTTAAAGGATCAGAATAAAAGATTTTATAAAATAACCTCCATAGGCTTGGTAATGGCTCAAAAAACTACTGCCGGGTTTATGTTTAAGTTTTTTAAGGATCTTCAAAAAATCGAACCTATTATGATTGCAAAACATAAAAGTCAGTTAGACAGCATTGTAAAAAAGGCACTATGAATATAGTGCCTTTTTTACAATGCTTGTGGAGGATTTCCAACTTCCTGCAAGGCTGGCGTGTCCTTTCTTGCTTCCGGATAATCCTTATAAAATATTTCAAATGCAATTTCTCTTAAGTCGTCATCATCCAGCTTGGTAATCTGACTTAAAATATTCTTGCTCGTATCGATTTCAGGATACTTTGAAGGATTGTCATAGATATGCTGTACCAGATTCCCTATGATTCTCTTGTCTGCCTGAATGTGAACCTCCTGGATGTCACTGTCTATATAAGGTGTATATAATGATGCGAGAACTGAAAAGCTCCAATCGCTGTATGCAAGCTCAGCCAGCTTCGGCCTGTACTCCACCTCGCCCAGCCACTTTGCCCCCGCCCCCGATATGCTGTCAATGGCGTGCTGGCTTTCATGCATATTAGTGGTGGATTCAATAAGCACTTCCTTGTCGTAATTTAAGAACAGGTATCTGTATATCTCATCCACAGACATTTTCTTATCCTTCAGCTTATCCGATTCTATGTCAATTTGGCGTATATTCATTTCATTGGCTAAAATATTTGAATAGTACAAATCCAAAGGAGCCTTCCCCTCTATATTGAGTCCCTTGTCATGTTCAGCAGCTTTTTCCTGTGTCTGCGCCCTGTAATCCTTGTCGTATAGGAATGCAAAACACATGATAGGTAAGCTTCCTCTATCCTGAATGACCTTTACCACCTCGCTCCTGCTGATGTTCCATCCGCCTACACCTCCATTCTTCGTATATCTCCAGTAATCTAATCCGTTGCTTACCATATTCTTCAGCGTTATCGTCCTTAAATCAGCCTTCTTGCCGAAAAGCTCCGAATGGACCTCTGAAACATCTATAATCCTGCCGAAATGTACACCTAAGTCCTTGCCGTTTGCATTAATCGCCTGAATCCTTACATTAAATTTCTTCTCAATCTCTCTATTGAGCCTGTTTATCCATGACTGGGCAGAGCCTGTTTTCTTTGTATAATCCGGGAACAGCTTGGCGATTTCAGTATAGGCCGGTTCCATGCTCCTATAGAATGTCAAATCCTCTTTGCTTCCATTGATGCATCTTCTTCTGTAATATTCATCAGCTTGGGCTTCAAATTGCTCTCTGAATGCGATATAAACATCCAGCTCAGAGATTTTATTTTTGACTTCTGTATCAGATGGGTTCTCCTTCAATGCTTTTTCATACTCCTGCTTGGCCTCATCATAGAGAACCATATTGCCGAAAAGCTCTGCCATTTTGATATGAGACGGCTTGCTGCCCTGTTCGGACAGTGTAGTCTTATATATCTCGTTCCACTTTTCTATCTGGCTATATGGGCTCTTTCCCTTTTCATCCACATAATTGTCTGTTTTCCAAATCTCATAGGCCTTATGGTACTCTTCGTTTTTAACATATAACTGATGCAGTGCAGTATTGGCCTCAATATTATAGGGATTGTATTTTACAGCATTCTCATAATTTAAAAGTGCATCCTTTTCTTTATGAAGCTTCCTATAGCAATTGGCAATCACTGTATAAGACAATGACATTTCTGCATTCCAGATGCCCTTTTGAGGTTTATCCGTAAGCTTCAGCGCTTTTTTGTAGGAATTGATTGCAGCCTTGTATTTGTTTTGACCTTCATACAAAAGTCCCTGAACCGCATAATGGCTCATAGAAGCAGGATTCAGCTCTATGGCCCTTTTCATAAGCTTTTCCGCCTTGTCATAATCCCGGTAGATATAACCTTCCAGGAAAGCATAATATTCAAGAGCCTTATCATCATTTTTTATGGCTTCATAGTTGTCCTCCAGCTTCTTTACTGCTTCCTGATATTTGTAGTCATTTACCAATAATGTAGCTTCCTTTAATAGACTGCTGCTTTCCTCAGTAGGTGCTGCGTTAATGTCAGCCGTGCTTTGTGCTGCGCAGCCTGCCAGCAAAACAGCTGTCAGAATCAGTACTATACCTTTTTTTATTCTCATCATATACACCTCTTTCAGATACTACGTATAAGTTCTGCTAAATCCTTACAATGTCATTGTATAAAAAAAGGTGTGCCAAATATGGTCACACCCTAAAAGTTTTTATGTCTTAATAAGCTTCTTTCAAATTTTTTAACTCCGTAAGCATCTATAAATCTATTGTCCAGCACTTCACTGATGAATTTCTTTATTTCTCCGACCCCTCTGCCCTCTGTATCCTTTGCAGCCCTCAGGTACCGGCTGAGCTTTTCAAGCTCCTTCTGATTTATTCTTACATCAGGAGGATCACTGGGTATGGCAGATCTCAAATACGCAAAAACATCCCTTTCGGGGATAATACTTCTCATTTCCTGGAAGATATCGTTCACTTCCTTGTAATGCAGAACTGCCGGAGCAAGGCCGTTGAACTCCTTTTGGACTTCCTGCAGGTATTGGTAAGTCTCCTTTTTGGATTGAACTGCATAGCTTATGATTTTCCTAAGCCCTATATATATGAAGTCCCCGCCTTCCAATGCCCTTAGCAGGAACTCATAGGCCTTTTCTCCCGAACCAAATTCATATCGAGCCTGACGCTCCCCGCCATGGGGGGCATAGGGAATTTCCCACTCGTCCACACAAATCTCAAGGGAATCCATATAAATATCTCGGATATCCTTATCCACCTTATCCTCAAATATCTGGCAAAGCCAATAATTGCCTGTGGAGACCTTACCGACATTGTTATAAAGTAGAATACTGTTGCCGTCCTTGAATCGGTCCTTGAAATAGAACACGCCATCCTCATCATCGTAACCGCATATGATACCGAACTCAGCTGTTCTCGGTGCCCATACCAATACCCCGACGCCTCTGTCGATAGATTCCCGCATCCTCTCTATGGCTTTCCTCTGATATAAGGGGAAGGTCGGCTCATCATTGGTTCCGTCATAGGTCTCTGAGTATATGCCCAAGGTTCTGGCTGCTCTCCTGCTGGTATTGCCTATGGCATACATTTCAGTAGACGGTTCGCTGAGATTCTTATGTGCCACAAACAAAAAGGCAAGACCGGACATGCCCGACAGCATGAATTTGGGACCGCTGTAGAGCTTGGCGGAAGTCAGAATGGAATAAAGACAGTCCGTCTGGGATCTGGACTCAAACTCCAAATGTATATTGTCTAGATATTTTTCTGCCATTTCTGCACCCTCATTCACAACAAAGCTATATATAATCTATAGCTTTATTATATATAGCCTTGAGTGACAAATAATGTCACTGCAGCTCATTAATTATCCACTTTGCTGATAATCTCTTCGCAGCGCTTCTTGACTTCTCTCTTCAGCCATTTCGGTGAGAGAATCTGCTCCCAGTAGTTCATATTAATTAAGCTGTTAACCAGCTCATTGACATCATAGAATTCAACCTCATACACCAGCGCTTCAACTTCCTTTGCATGAATGCCCTTTATGCTGCTCCAGTCAGGTTTTTTTATAAACTTGATTCTGGCTGTGAAGGGGTCCTTTTTCACAAAGCTGCTGTACTTTCTTTCCTCAAAATCCCCTGCCATTTCATATTTTTCATTCAACTCTCCAAGCTCCAGAATCCTGTCCAGCCTGAGTGAAATCACTTCATCTGTATTCTGGGAATAGCAGACCAGATAATCTGCCTTGTATTGGTGAAACAGCTTATACGGATGGATAACAATACTTATTTCTCCTCTATAGGCATCCCTATAAAGAAGCTGTAGCTTCATTTTATTCTTGATAGCATTATATATACTGTAATAGAAGTGTACAATAGGTTTATCTATATCAAAAATCGGCAGCTCATCCTCAGGCTGCTCTTCATCCGTAAGCTTCTTGAAAAGCTCTGCAGCCTTTGCTACTTTTGGGGTCTGATTGTAGTTCGTATATTTATATGCCAAAAATCCCAACATCTTTTTCTCATCTTCCCCTATGATGATATTAGGAAGCACAAAAGTCTCATCTTCATAATAATAACCCCGTTTTTTTGCATCATAGTTTAGAGGCGCACCCAAAGAGTTTTTCAGATAATCTATATCCCGCTGAGCTTGTCTGATTGATATTTCAAATTTCTCGGCAAGACGTTCACGGGTAGGATAAGTCTTAGCCCTCAGCTGCTGATCAAACCAAGTTATTCGGTGCATATTGCTCAAAGCATTCACCTCTCAATCCATATTATTATGTAAATTTTACCATATTGCTGCTGCCATAGCAAAATATAATTAGCAGTGATAGTTCGGGATAAATATTACATAAATAACAGATTGTGTCGGCAATTCACTTACAATAAGCGCACCCTATTTCTTCAATGGGAGTTTGAACCTTTTTCCTGAATCATACTTCCTTCCTGCAAATATTTCTATGTCTCCGGTATTCATGTCAAAGAGAGAGGTCCATATAGTCGAAGGAACAGAAACATCCTGCATGATTTCTGCTACATCCTCTCTTTTTACAGCGTTTTGCAGCTCATGAAGCCTTTCATATGCTTCCCTATACCTCCAGCACTCAGCCATTACTACCTCATCAGTGTTCTCATATATCTGGCTGTTGGTGCATATCTGCCAGTTCTCTGTATTTTTAGTAATCTGCAGCTTGCCGTCAATATGCTCTAGTATGGCAGACTCTCCTGCAGGGTCAGCTACCATGAAATGCATGTAGGGCACTTTTTTACCGTATACCATGTTATACTTCTTAAATATTTCAATTGCTTCCTGAGTGTTTTTTGCATAATCCAGCACTGCCCTCATCACCTCTTGCGGGCTCAAAGCGACTTTACCCGGTTCAACAATAGGCTTCGGACCATAAAGAGACATCTCCGATATGCATACACCATATTCATTCATCCCGTCAAAGGGGATATAGGGAGCATCCAGCAGTGCTTTCCTTTCTTCCAATGTCATTTTTGTTATATCATCTTTACTATCAAAGCCTAAGTAAGATATATCCACCATACAAACCGATGCATTGCCCTTGGGCGAATCCGTGAAAAGCAGCAGCAGGGGATGTTTATACCAGTCCATGTTGCGGCCGAAATAGCTGCCGTTTTTCTCATCATAAGAATAAACAGTACTGCATGCATAGCTGTCACTTTGAGATTCTGCTGCATCATCCTGCTTCCGCCCCTTATTTATATACCGGTCAAAGCCATAGTCCCCTTTGTAATACATCACATATAAAGGATAATCATCTATTTTTTCAACACTCTCCAGGGTTGCCTTCTCATCGGCAGACAAGCCTTTGTCGATAAAGGCAGTTATGCTCTCTCCGCAACCTGCGGCTGCCAATACAGCTGCTATAACAAGCACAATACCTATTAGTATAATCCTGTTTTTACTTTTCATAATAAACCTCCTTACAATTATAAAAAAGAAAACTATATCACAATTTATATATAACTTTTTATATATTATACTACAATGTTATATAAATGTAAAATATTTCTAATATATATGCTATAATTACTTATATAAACTTTTATATAGAAATTTTCAAATAGCTTTGCTAAACTAAAATATATAATTACTGAGTCCGGAGGTAGTATTATGTCTTTAAGATATACAATTTTAGGAGTTCTGTCCTACAAGGAATTGAGCGGTTATGATTTTAAAGCAGAATTTGAAGGCTCTGTAGGTTTCTTTTGGACCGCTAAGCTGAGCCAGGTATATAAAGAGCTGGGCTTGCTGGAGGCAGAAGGCTTGGTTACAAGCCGTATAGAGCCTCAAAGCAGCAAGCCTGACAGAAAGGTATATAAAGCTACTGAAGCAGGAAAAAAAGACTTCGAGAAATGGATGAGAAACTTTCCCGACAGCTTCAATTATTCTCCCAAGGATGAGTTTATTCTAAGGATGTATTTCGCATATATGCTTCCTCCGAATGAACTGGAATTCGAACTGCAGAGATTTATCAGAAGAAAACAGCAGCTGCTGGAGGTCTATGATAATCAATATAAAGAGATTGAGGAAAGTCCTTGTCTGGATGATTATCAGAAGTTCATCAGGCACATGTGTCTGCAAAAGGGTGTAACATCGGCAAAATCTTCTGTGGAGTGGGCGGAGGATTTCATCAGAAATTTACAAAAAAGACAAAGCTCTAAATAAAATATAAAATGCCCTATATGGCTGAGGATAGGTTTTCAGCCATATAGGGCATTAGTATTCAGGTGCTAGAAAGCGATAACTATACCTCCGTCGTCGGCATAGGTTGTGGTAACCCCCCCTGCTTCTACCAGTATGATATCCTTAAACTTATATCTTTTTAGTACCTCTTGCTTAAATTCTTGAGCTCTTTCAAGGCAGTTGCAGTATGCTATGCCTAAAACCTTCTCTTCCAGGTTCTTTCCCTCGTCGCCGATGGTTTCAGCCAGTCTCATAAATGCATTTTTGTAGCCTCGTACTTTTTCTACAAGTCTAATGTTTCCGTGTCCGTCTTCTCCCATGATTGGTTTTATTGATAGTATAGACGCTATTTTCGCAATTATAGGATTCAGTCTTCCTGCTTTTGCAAGGTGGTCCAAGCTTTCAAGCAGAAAGAAGGTTTTCATTTCATTTATATATTTCGTTACCCTGTCCACAATCTCTGTATCACTGATATTTAGCTTTGCCAGCTCGTGTATTTTGTGTACGATTAAGGTTTCTGCCGCTGAGGCACTTAAGGAATCAAAAACATGTATAAATTTCTGACCTACTTCCTCAACAAACATATTCTTTGCCAGCACAGCACTGTTATATGAGCCGCTAAGTGCTGAGGATAATGTAACTACAAAGGTGCTTTCGGGACCTTTATAACTATTCATATATCTTTCAGGTGAAGGACATGCAGTTTTGGGTGATGTTCTACTTGCAGCCATATCATGTATATACTGTTTTATGTCTAAGTTTTCATCGTCTACATATTCTTTATGTTCTAAGCTTAATGTCAGTGGTACCATTTCCACGTTCATTTCCTTTTTCATTTGGTCAGTCAGATCGCAGCAGCTATCAGCTATAATCCTAATTGCCATTCTTATCCCTCACATTCTTAATTTGCATATAATACATTTCGTACTAAACATAATGCGTGATTCCAATAGTACGAAATTGTATTCCTCTGTTTATAAATCGCACACTGTACTGACTTTTTTTAATACGAGTAGGAACATTTATTCCACATTAATTTGCATGTTCCGTAAACGAGTATCATAAAAGGCTTCATTAATATAAACATGCTTCATTTGAAGCCTTTTTTAATGTAGAAGCATTAGTGCGATTTATATAGTTAAACTATACCATATTTTTATATATTATACCTTAATTTTATAAAAATATTTAAAGGCAGATGCAACTAAAATGCCTCTGCCTTTGAATATTTACTACTATATCTGCTTTTAAATCAGTCCTGCTGCTTTCAGCATTCTGCTTATCATAACAGCAGTCTCAGCTCTTGTAATGTTCTTTTTCGGCATGATGTTATTGTTTAAGCCGATTATTATTTCCCTGTCAAGACAAGCTGCTACAGAATTTCTAGCCCATGAAGCTACTTTGTCTCCGTCGGCAAAGCTTGCAAGCAAGGCATTTTGCATGTCACCTGATAGATTGTTCTCCAGCTTCGCTATGTCCATAGCTCTTGAAAGCATTGTCATAGCCTCTTCTCTTGTGATTTTAGCCTCCGGCTTGAAGGCTCCATTGAAGCCTTTCACTATTCCATGTTCATAGGCAATGCTTACTGCATCGAAGTACCAGTCATCACGGTCTACATCGCTGAATACTTCCTTGCCTGTATCAGGTCTCATAAGTCCCAGTGCCTTCACTATAATTGCTGCAAATTCTGCTCTTGTAATTTCTATATCGGGACCAAAGGTATCACTGTCTGTCCCTGTCAACACAAGTCTTGAACCCAAATCGTTGACAATTTCCTCTGCCCAATGCCCCTCCATATCCTTGAAGGATAATTCATTCCAGATTACTGAGTAGGTGCTGTTGGTCAAGCTGTTTATCCTTGCGTAATATTTGCCGTCCACCTTTATTATAGTAGTAGGTACATGGGAGAAGGTGCCGTCATTGTTCAGAACTACCCCTGTGGTTATTTTAGCAGGGTCAACTCCGTCAGGTATAGCTATAGTTCTCTCAACAAAACCATTGAACTCACTGATAGCGGCTGTTCTGTCTCCTAATGTAATGTTAATCTCAAAATTGATAGGCTGCACAACAAGAGTATAATTACCACTACTTGCCGCATCCTCCACTGCCTTAACTATATCAGCCTCAGGCTTCTTTATCTTTATATTTATGGCTGTATTATTCAGTGTGGCTGCTAAGCCAAGCTGCCTCATGGCACTCTGCAAATCAATATTTGATAATGGAACAGAGTAGCTCACACCGGGTATTCTTACTTCTAAGGTCGTATCATGCTCAGCCATATTATTTATAGTTTCACTGCTTAACCTGTAAACCACGGTATTGGCATTGGTGTTTACAGGTATAACAATGCTGTTCGACTGTTCAGGCAGAGTGTCCAGATATGCCCCAAGCCTGCTGCTGTCAATCCTTACTGTAGTAACAGTGTCATTACCCGACCCGTCAGTTCTTACGGAAGCCATGCTGTTATTTGTACCATTTATAATAATATTAGATAAACCCGAAGTTGTGGATGGCGATGATGGTGGCGGTGGCGGTTGGATTGGAGCAGGAGCTGCCGCCCTGTTTACTGTTAGTGTATATGTCTTTGTAGTCGCTCCATTATCCGATATAACTTCTATAGTTACCGTGTTGCTGCCCACAGACAGGCTTATTGGCTGCGAAGCTGTTCCGCCGGTCACCTCAGTGCCGTTGACCTTTATTACTGCTGTAGGCTCTGAAGCAGTCGGAGTAACTGTAAGGGCTGCTGCCGAATTTAGTACGCTGACATTATAGCTGACAGTTGCAGGGTTAAAGGTAATAGTACCGCTGCTTAAGGTCAATGAGCTTAAGTCTGCATTATCTGTTTTGCCCGTTGTAAAGTTGATATCACTACCGTAGGAAGTACCCTCGTAATTTCTTGCATACGCCCTTGCTGTATAAGCGGTATTGGGATATAGTCCTGTAATATTCACGCTATAATCTCCTATACCTGCCATTAATACTGCCGCAGAAGCATACGCGGTATCTCCACTCTTTTTGTATTCTATACCTCTTTCTAATATTGTATCGTTGCCGTCAGAAGCCACATAGCCATTTATGGTTACTGATTTTGCAAGCAGATTCTCAAGGCTTGACTTAGTTTGGACTAGTGGAGCTCTCTTTGGATGGAAAGTAATGCTGTTTGAAGAAGTAAGAGCTCCTTCCGAATCACTGTAAGCTAAGCTGCTGCAAGAGACAGTAATATTAGTTATATCTGTATCATAGTCCTCTGTAGAATTACCTGCCAAAGTAATTGTAACAGATTGCAGACCTGTTTTAGTTATAGTACCTACAGTAACACCTGAAGGCAGATTATTAACCATCCAATCACTTGTGCTGTTTGATTCAATTGTTCCGCCTATAATTACAGCATATATTATTCTTCCGTCTTCTTCTCTTTCATATATTAAGCCACTATCCGCTATTTCAATAGCCTCGCTGTCATTAACTGCAATAAATACTGCTCC